>CADDZP010000395.1 GCA_902812475.1 Actinomycetota bacterium
GACTTGTGGTAGACAAGATACCAGCATGCCACTGCAAAACGCCCCTGAGATCCCGCCCCGACACCCCCGCCAGGCGCTGGCCGCGGCGCTGGAGCAAGTTGGAGACCGGTGGAGCCTGCTGGTCGTCGACGCCCTGCTCGGGGGACCGCGGCGCTTCGGCGAGCTGCAGACCGACGTGCCCGGCATCGCCACCAACGTGCTGTCCCAGCGCCTCAAGCAGCTGGTACGGGCGGGCGTCCTCGTGCCCCGGGCCTACTCGACCCGGCCGCCGCGCTACGCCTACGAGCTCACGGCTGCAGGGCACGAACTGGCCGGCGCGCTACGGCTCCTCAGCCACTGGGGCGCCGACCAAGCCGGCGCCGAAGGCGGCGGCCCGGCCCACGGCGCCTGCGGTACCAGCCTGGAGGCGCGCTGGTACTGCCCCACATGCGAGCGGGTCGTCGACGCCGAGACCGAGGAGCTTCGGTTCCTCTGAGTGTCAGGACGTCGTCGCGCCCGACACCACCCAGTCCGGGCGCACGTAGTGGCACGTGTACCCGTTGGGATAGCGCTCCAAGTAGTCCTGGTGCTCGGGCTCGGCCTCCCAGAACGGGCCGGCGGCCGAAACCTCGGTGACGACCTTGCCGGGCCAGCGTCCCGAGGCCTCGACGTCGGCGATCGTCTCCTCGGCGATGCGCTTCTGGTCGTCGTCCAGGTAGAAGATGGCCGACCGATAGCTGGCGCCGATGTCGTTGCCCTGACGGTTCTTCGTCGTGGGGTCGTGGACCTGGAAGAAGAACTCGAGCAGCCGCCGATACGACAGCTGGTCGGGGTCGAAGACGATCTCGATGGCTTCGGCGTGGGTGCCGTGGTTGCGGTACGTGGCGTTGGGGACGTCGCCGCCGCTGTAGCCGACCCGCGTCGACACCACACCCGGAACCTTGCGGATGAGGTCCTGCATGCCCCAGAAGCAACCGCCGGCGAGGATGGCGGTCTCATTGTTGGCCACGGTGGAGCTCCTTTTCTCGGACTGTGCCCTCTACAACACCGGCCGGCAGCGGATTGGTCCCGCCCAGAGAGCCTGCCACGGCATAGGGCCGGAAACGCACGAACGCCGATTGGTGGTGGAAGGGATTGGCCCGGTCCGCCTCGATGGCGGCGGGGTGGCCGGGATAGCGCCGGCCGAAGGCGTAGGTGGCCAGGTCCTTGGTCGACTGCCACAGCGAGCAAGTGGCGACGAACGGCGGCCGGGCCAGCGCCGTGCCCCACAGCATGCCGTGCGCTTCGTGGGCGGCCACCTCGGCGCGCTTGCTCGTACGCAGGAACTGGGGCACGCGGTGAAACCGCACGCGGCCGAGCGTGAGGACGACCGCCGGCCCCGCGTACGACGTCGTGCGTTCTCTGGCGATGTCGTCGGGCAGGCCGGGCCAGTTGCCGAACGCCCGCAGCGGTTCGAGGCGGGCATGCCAGCCGGTACGGAAGGACGCCGCCAGCGGATCCCCGTCGAGGAACCGCTCGAGCGCAGCATCGTCGTCCCAGAATCCGATGAACCCGACCCGACCCGCATTGAGACTGGGCAGCCCCCGGCCAGAGCGCAGCGGCTGGGCGACGGCGAGGTTGGCGTGGCGCAAGCCATCGATCGAACCGGGAGTCGGAACCGAGCGGATCAATCGAAGGGCCCTCAGGGGACCGACGTCGGCCACGTGGACCGAAGCAACCACGCCCATCGCTGTGCCTCCTCTGACCTAGCAGCCTGACCTAGCAGCCTGCAGGTTTCTTACCGCGGCGAGGACCCGACGTCTCAGAATCGACGTCCGATGCGGCGCTGTCGGCGCTACGGCAGTGTCCGCACCCTCCCCTGGGCGACGCCGAAGTTGATGATCCCGGGGCGCACGGCGAAGGCCTGAGCCGGGCGGACGACTTTGGGCTCCTCGCCGTCCGCGTGCACCTTCCACACCGCGTCGCCGAGGTTGCGCAGCACCACTCGGCCCGACTCCTGCGGATGTGACTCGACGCGGGCCCAGTTGGTGGACCAGTCGCGATTGCGGTGGAGGTGGCCTGGGGTGAGCACGGCGTCCCGGTCCAGAACGACGGTGTGGCTCGGCAGTTCCAGAGCGAGGGGCAGAGCGGTGCGGCGGCCGCAGCTCCAGCACGCCTTGTCCGGCTCCTCGGCGTCGTAGATCCGATTGGCCGAACACGCGGGGCACCGGAAGCAGCCGTCGCCAAGGCGCACGAACAGCTTGCGCCACGTCTGCGCGGTGACACGAACGCCGAGACTGGGATCGTGCAGGCCCCTGGTGAACGCCTGCGTGAAGGCGTGCACGACGAACCCCGGGTACAGCGGCCACATCCGCAGCATGGGGTCACCGTCGACCGGTCGGTTGGCGTCGTCGGCCGGATCGAACACGAACAGCGGCTCGTAGCCGCAGTACTGCACGGCGATCTCCTCGTCGGACGCGTGATTGCGGCCGTTCCATGAGTACAGAGCGTCCACCCGGCGACCCTCGAGCGGATGGCCGCGCATCAGCAGCTTGAACAGCAGCACGGCGAGGGAGTGCAGGTCGGTGACGGTGGTGGGCGTCGTCTCGCGGCGTACGACCTCGGGCGCCATGTAGAGGAGCGTCCCGTACACGGCGACGTAGCCGCGGTCGGTACCGACGTTGTCGTTGTCACAGATGGCCACGGCGCCGCGCTCGCGGTCGACGTAGACGTTCTGGGAGTTGAGGTCGCGGTAGCAGAGCCCCGAGGCGTGGAGGCAGGCGATGGCCTCGGCCAGCTGGCGCCCGATCGACGCCATGACCCGGAACGAGGGCTGCACGTCGTCGTTGAGGAGCTGAGCGAACGGCGCGAACTCCGGGCTGATCAGCGGCATGACGTAGCCCCAGCCGTCGACGTTCGCGCTCCTCACCAGGTCGAGAGGCCAGGAGAAGCAGCCGTGCGGCGTCCCTCGCGTCACGAGGTCGGCGATGGCCTGACGTTGCTGGGGGGACGCCGTTGTCGGCCGGTACCACTTGAGCGCCAACGTCGGCCCGCCGTCGAGTCGGGCCCGGTACACGACGCCCTGCCCACCCTCGCCCAACCGGTCGACGACCGTGATGGGCGACGCGGCGCGGATCATCTCGACCGTCTCGCCCGGGCGCGGAAGCGTGCCGGCAGCCGTCATCGCCGGGCTACCGGCGCTCGGTAGGCAAGCGCCAGCGTCACGTCGTCGCCGCTCCCCGCTGAGGAGGCACAGCGCGCCGCCCACCCCGCGAGCTGGTCCGCAACCCATTCACCGCCGCGGTCGTCGAGGAACCGCCCCAGGTCGGCGGCCACGCCCGGCTGCCAGGGGTCGTCGACCTGGGCGTTGCCGTACCCGTCGGTGGCCAGAAGCACGGCGACCAGCGGTGTCTCGCGGGTGTCTACGGCCGCGAAGCGGAAGGCGGCCGTAGAC
>CADDZP010000396.1 GCA_902812475.1 Actinomycetota bacterium
GCCCGGCGCCGAGCATGGCGCCGGGCAGCGACGTCACCCCGCCGATGACGACGATCAACAGGATGAGCAGGCTCACGCTCGGGTCGAACGCCTGGGTCTCGACGACCTTCTGGTGGTAGGCGAACAGGGCGCCGGCGATGGCGGCCCAGAACCCGGAGATGGCGAAGGCCGCCAGCCGGGCTCGGGCCACACTGATGCCGTAGCTCTGGGCGCCCCGCCGGTTGTCTCGAGCGGCGACGATGACGCGGCCTGCACGTGAGCGACGGAGCGCGCGCGCCGACGCCAGGGCGAGGGCGAGAGCGACCAGGCACACGTAGTAGTAGGCGCGCGGCCCGTCGATGTTGAAGTGCCCGTAGAGCAACGGGCGCTGGATGGGCTGGGCGTTCGTCGGCAGGATCGACGCGAAGTACTTGGGCGACAGAAGGTACACCTGCACGGCGATGGCGACCGCCAATGTGGTGACCGCCAGGTACAGGCCCTGGATGCGGATGGCGGGCAGCCCGATCAACAGCGAGGCGACGGCGCCCGCGGCGCCGGCCGCCAGCAGCGTGAGGAAGAAGTCGGACTGCAGGTGGGCGGCCAGCCCGCCGGCGACGAGGGCACCGACGCCGGCCAGCCCCCACTGGCCCAGGCTGATCTGGCCCGCCCAGCCGGTGAGGATCACGAGCGACACAGCGACGATGGCGTAGATCACGATCACCGAGCCGAGGATCTGGCGCTCGAGGCCGACGACGTAGGGCAGCAGGACCACGCCCCCCAGCACCAGGACGCTCAGCACGACACGGCCCCACGCCACCTCGGTGACGTCGCGCAGCTCGGGCGGGATGGGACGGAACTCGGCGGCCTGGCGCCACGTGGCCATGCCGGTGTCGAGAGCACGCGACAGGCGGCCCCGCTGGGCCAGCATCACGACGAGCAGGATCGGCAGCATGAGGGCGCTGGCGACCGACGGGTCGCGGGAGAAGTAGTAGAGGCTCTGCTCGACGACGCCGATCCCGACGCCGGCCACCAGGGCGACCGGGAAGCTCTCCATGCGGGCGATCACGGCGGCCGCCAGCGCATAGAGAAGGACGAACGGCCCGATGTCGGCGCCGACCGGAATCCCCACGACCGGGATGCGCAGGAAGACGCCGAGGGCGGACAGCACGGCGGCCAGGATCCACACCACCGACGACAGACGGTTCACCGAGATGCCGAGGAGCGTGGCCCGGTCGGCGTTCTCGGCCGACGCCCGTATGGCGATGCCTACGTCGGTCGCCCGGAAGAACACGCTGAGTCCGGCGACGACGAGGGCGGCCACCACCACGATGAACAGGGCGTTGCCGTCGAAGATCACCGGGTGGATGGAGAAGTGGATGCTCGACAGCGGCGTCTTGGGCGGCGTCGGATCGACGATCGTCCGGCCGCCGATCCACTCGGGCAGGTAGAACTGCACGACGGCGAACAACAGCGCCACGCCGATGGTCGCCACCGAGAGAACGAGGCGGGGAGCGCGAGCGAAGCGGCGGACGACGACCAGCTCGACGATCCACCCCGAGACGACCGCCGACACGATGGCGACGGCGAGCCCCACCAGGTACGGCACGTGCTCGACCTTGATGAGCAGGACTGCCATGACCGCCGACACGGCGCCCATCTCGGCCTGGGCGAAGTTGATGATGCGGTTGGCGCGGTAGACAAGGATGAGGCCCATCGCCACCATGGCGTAGAGCAGGCCGATGACGGCGCCGAAGGCCATCGTGCCGAGAGGTGGCGGATTGTGGCGAAGGAACAGCCGCACGGCGCCGAACACCACCAGAGCGCCCACGACGGTGCGCACGGCGGGCCCAAGGCCGGGCTGGTCGAGCACGGCCTGGGTTCGGCGCACGGCCGCGGCGTCCGACCACCGCTCACGGACGCGCCGCGTCGAAGCGATCACGTCCTCAGCACGGCCCGTTGGGGAACACGGCGGGGTTGGTGTTGGGCCACTGGTCGAGCTGGTAGCGGCGGCCGCCGTCGACGGGGACGTAGGTGCCGTTCTGGCCGTTGATCGGCGAGGGCCGGTTGGCGCACCAGAACACCTCGCGCTCGTCGTGCAGGCCCGTGTAGTCGCCCTGAGGAGACGCGGCGTCGGGGCGCCCGAACATCTGCAGGGTGTGGAACGGGTCGCCGCCCATCGGCGGGGCTGAGAACAGGCCGTCGCGGATGGCCGCGGGCGTGGGCTTTGGGCCGGCCAGCTGGAAGCTGTTGGCCATCTGGATGAAGTAGGCCCAGTTGAGGTTCTCGGTCTTGTCGGGCTCGCCCGAGCGGCCGGCGTCGTGGTAGGCGGCCACAGCCTCACTCTGGGAGAACGGGATGGGATTCGCGAGCGTGGAGGGACCGAAGGCGTGTTGCCACACGGTCGGGACGTACAGCTGGCCCAACACGTCGTAGTCGACCAGGCCGGTGCCGCTGATGAGGATCTCGGGGTGGTAGTTCTGGGCGGCCGCCGCCTCGCTGAAGAACACGGGGGCGATGGGATCACCGAAGTGCACCACGGTCGTCACGTGGTCGTTCTTCATCTGGGTGACGGTGTTGGTCGACTGCGTCTGGGCCGTCGTGATGTCGGACTGGTACGGGTAGGCCTTGGCGCCGTCGGCCGGTGAACCGCACTCGCCGCCGCTGACGAGCTTGAGGAACAGTTTGGCGGTGATGTCGTACATGGGGTCGCCGTTGGTGGCCGGGTACTGGATGGCGACCTTGCGTTTGGGTGGCGGCGCCGTCGGCCCGTTGAAGTGCTCGACGTCGTCGCCCGCCCACTGCACGGGCTTCCCGTAGAGGCGCTTGCAGTAGTAGTCGGCGAGCATGCGCATGGCCCGGTCGCCGTTCATGAAGGCGTCGTAGTAGTAGGGCGCCACGCTCGTGTGGTACGAGTCCGGCACCGTCTCGCCGCCGGACACGATCACGTGGTCCTTGGCCAGCTGGTTGTAGAGGGCGGTGTTCGAGCCTGACACGGGGGCGATGACGTAGGCCGGGTGCATCGAGGCGATGAGGTCGGCCTCGGCCCGCTCGCACGGCGGGTCGGGCGGCGTGAGGCTGCACTGGCCCTGGAAGTACGGGAAGTTGCAGCCGCCGATGGCCGAGCCCTTGTGGTTGCCGGGGCCGTCGAGGGAGACGAACTTGCGGCCGTAGAGCTCCCAGCGCTTGTTGATCTCGTCGTGGAAGGCGGACACGGCCTGGCAGAAGTCCGAGTCGCTGGCCGCCAGGTCCTTCTGCTTGAGGACGGCGTTCACCTGGGCGTTCTGCATGGTCCGGTAGAAGACGTAGTTGATCTTGTCGCCGGTGACGCCGGTCATCGTCGCCCCGCCGTTGTCGCCGCCGTGCCACACCGGCGAGCAGGGCGGCATGTAGAAGC
>CADDZP010000397.1 GCA_902812475.1 Actinomycetota bacterium
CCGCCGTCTGGGCGGCGCGCCTCGGGCGCTGGCGCTGGCCACGGCCGCGGGCGTCATGCTCGCCCTCAACGCCGTCGTCACCAAGGGGGCGGCGACCCATTTCAAGCACGGCCTGGGTGCCGGCATCGCCAGCTGGGAGACCTACGGCATCGCCGTCACGGGCCTGGTCGGGCTGCTGCTCATGCAGAGCGCCTTCCAGGCGGGGGACATCGAGTGGTCGCTGCCGGCGCTGACGGTCGTCCAACCGGTCGTGAGCGTGGTGGTCGGGCTCACGCTGCTAGACGAGGCCGTCGCCGCCCACGGCGTCGAGGTCGCAGTCCTCGGGATCGCGGGCGCCGCCATGGTCGCCGGCGTCGTCGCCCTGGCCCGCTCGCCGGCGCTCGTGGCCATCCACGAGCAACCCGTTGCCGAGCCGACCGCCGTCATAGATTCCTGACTGATGGTGCGTCAGGCAACGGCTCGGGCTCTCGTGCTCGAGCGGCCTCGTGCGCTGGTCGAGCGGGAGTTCGCCGTGCCCGACGTCGCCGACGACGACGGCGTCCTGCGGATCGAGGCGTGCGGACTCTGCGGCACCGACCACGAGCAGTACACGGGCGCCCTGCCCGCCGGGTTCGCCTTCGTCCCGGGGCACGAGGCGGTGGGCATCGTCGAGGCCATCGGTCCGACGGCGGCCGAGCGATGGGGCGTGCGGGCGGGCGACCGCGTGGCGGTCGAGGTGTTCCAGGCGTGCCGGGCATGCCCGCCGTGCGAGGCCGGCGACTACCGGCTCTGCCGCAACCACGGCATCCGCGACATGTACGGCTTCGTCCCTGTCGACTCGCCTCCTGGTCTGTGGGGCGGCTACGCCACCCACCAGTACCTGGCGTCCGACAGCCTCCTGCTGCCCGTCCCGGCGGCGCTGGATCCGGTCGTCGCCACCCTCTTCAACCCCCTCGGCGCCGGAGTGCGCTGGGCGGTGAGCGTGCCGGGGACCGGCCCGGGAGACGTCGTCGCCGTCCTAGGCCCCGGTGTGCGAGGCCTGTCGGCGTGCGCGGCGGCCAAGGAGGCGGGCGCCGGGTTCGTCATGGTCACGGGCGTCTCGCCCCACGACGACGAGCGCCTGGCGCTGGCCAAGGACTTCGGCGCGGATCTCGCCGTCGACGTCGGCAACGCCGACCCGGCCAAGGTGCTGCGCGACCACACCGGCCAGGGGGCCGACGTCGTCGTCGACGTGACCGCCAAGGCGCCTGCAGCCCTTGCCCAGGCCATCGCCATCGCCCGCACCGGCGGCACGATCGTCGTGGCGGGCACCCGCGGGTCAGCAGACACCCCGGGGTTCTGGCCCGATCTCATCGTCTTCAAGGAGCTCCGGATCCTCGGCGCCCTGGGCGTGGACGGCGCCGACTACCGCGCCGCCCTGGATCTGCTCGCCCGCGGCCGCTACCCCTTCGCCGACCTGCCCCGTTCCGTTGTGGCGCTCGACGGCGCCGACGCCCTCCTGCGCTCGATGGCGGGCGAAGCTGACCCGCTCCCCGTACACGGAGTGATAAGGCCTTGAGATTCGTCATCGTCGGCGCGGGGATGGCCGGCATCCTCAGCGCGGTCAAGCTCACCGAAGCCGGCTTCGACGACATCACGCTGTACGAGAAGGCCGACCGCGTCGGCGGCACGTGGCGGGAGAACACGTACCCGGGCGTGGCGTGCGACGTGCCGTCGCACCTCTACAGCTACTCGTTCGCGCCGAACCCCGAGTGGTCGCACACGTTCTCACCCGGGCCCGAGATCCACTCGTACATGGAGGACGTGGCCCGTCGCTTCGGCGTCTTCGACCGCATCCGGTTCGGCACCGAGGTCACCCGCATGGAGTTCGTCGACCGGCGTTGGCGCATCGAGACGAGGGACGGCGGCCGCGACGAGGCCGATGTGGTCATCGCTGCGACGGGCGTGCTCCACCACCCGCGCTATCCCGACATCGACGGGCTCGACGACTTTGCGGGTTCGGTCTTCCACAGCGCCCGTTGGGATCACAGCGTCGAACTCGAGGGTGCCCGCGTCGGCGTGGTCGGCACGGGGTCGAGCGCCGTGCAGATCGTGGGCGCCATCGTGGACACGGTGGGGGAGCTGCACCTGTTCCAGCGCACGGCCCAGTGGATCCTCCCGGTCCCGAACAACCCGATCACCGACACCGACCGCTCCCGCTTCCGCGGCGATCCGGCGGCCATGCGAGAGCTGCGCGACCAGCTGTCCAAGACGTTCACCGAAGGGTTCGCCAACGCCGTCGTGAACGCCGAGTCGCCCCAGATGAAGAACCTCGAGCTGCTGTGCGAGGCCAACCTGGAGAACAGCGTGCGTGACCCGGACCTGCGCGAGCGCTTGCGGCCGAACTACCGGGCGGCATGCAAGCGCCTCGTCATATCGCCCAACTTCTACGACGCCCTCCAGCGCCCCAACGCCCACCTGGTCACGGCCGGCATCGAGCGCGTCGAGCGTGACGGGGTCCGGACCGTCGACGGCGAGCTGCACGAGCTCGACGTGCTGGTGCTTGCCACCGGGTTCCGCGTCGACCGGTTCATGCGTCCCATCGAGGTCTTCGGCCGGGGCGGCATCGCCCTCGAGACGATCTGGGCCAAGCGGCCGTCGGCGTACCTGTCGATCTCCATCCCCGACTTCCCCAACCTGTTCATGCTCAACGGCCCCAACGGACCCGTGGGCAACTTCTCGCTCATCGACGTGGCCGAGCTGCAGTTCGGCTACATCATGCAGCTGGTCGAGGGCCTGGCCGCCGGGCGCTGGCGGGAGGTCAGCGCCACCCACGAGGCGGCCGAGCGCTTCGAGGCCGACCGGGTGGAGGCGGCCAAGAGCACGGTGTGGGTGACGGGCTGTCGCAGCTGGTACCTCGACGACCGCGGCATCCCCGCTGTGTGGCCGTGGACGTTCGACCGCTTCCGCGAGGAGATGTCCAAACCGAACCTGGCGGACTACGAGCTGATCTGACTCCCCGGGTCCTCAGGCGGCGAGGGCCGACAGCAGGCGGGCGTGGCGGGGCAGGAGGATGTGATCGGCGACGCCCGTGTAGATCTTCTCGAACGGACGGCGCTCGCCCCGGCCCAGCGGACGCGGGCTGAGGAAGTGGTTCTCGGCATGGTCGCCCTCGACGTAGCACGTCTCGCGGGGCGGGACGACGAACAGGTCGGCGCCTGTGTAGATCGAGCGCACGGTCGGGCCGTTCAGGGGGCGGTCGTAGCCAGCGAGGAACTCGCTGCCCCGGGACAGGAAGGTCGCCTCCTGGACGGGCTCGAGGAACTTGAAGAAGTTGGCCAGCCCCGTGCCCCGCAGCGGCGCGCCCCACACCTCGACGGTGTCGACGACCTCG
>CADDZP010000398.1 GCA_902812475.1 Actinomycetota bacterium
GGCCCAGCTCGGCCGCCTTCAGCTGGTCGAGGCTGCGGGCGAAGGCGGCGACCTGGTCGCGGGCGTGGGGGGCGTTGAGCAGGCCGATGCGATGGAGGAGGGCCTCGCCTTCGGTGCGCCGCCCCGCCTGCACGGAGGCGTTGAGGAGGTTGAAGCCCACGCTGAGGGCGTGGCGCTCGGGCACGTACCGGGGCATCACCAGCTCGAACACCTCGTCGACGTGGCCGGCGTTGCCCAGGTCGCCGGAGATCATCAGCAGGGCGTCCGACTGGTCGCCGGCGAGGTCGAGGACGCCCCGGTAGAGCTCGAGTGCGCCCGCCAGGTCGCCGCCGTCGAGGCGGTGGCGGGCCAGCCACAGTTGCGGCCGCCAGCTGCCCTGGATCTCGGCGATGGTCTCGAGCGCCTCGATGTAGGCGTCCTCGCCTCCCTGCTCCCGCGCGAGCGCCGCCCACCACAGCAGGCCGTTCTCCAGGTTGGGGTCGACCTGGAGGGCCTCGGCCAGCAGGTCGTGGCCCCGCTCGTCGTCGCCTCGCTCGGCCGCCACCTTGGCCAGGTTGGTCAGGATGACGCCCGAGGGCTCGTGCTGGCCGTGGTAGCGGCGCAGGACCTCCTCGGCCCCGTCGAGATCGCCCGTCTTCATGAGGACGATGCCTCGCGCCGTCGTGGCCCGCTCGGGGTCGGGGTCGATCTCGACCAGGTGCTCGGACGCGTCGAGAAGATCGTCGGCGAAGTCGTCGCGCAGGCCCTGGACGATGGCGCCGTAGAGGCCGGGAGGATTGTCCCAGTTCTTTCGCAGCGTCGCCGGGAGTACGCGCTGGCGGTACTCCTCCCGCGTCAGCGTGACCGCCCGTCCGTACGCGTCGTAGGCGGTCAGCCGCTCTTCGGGCGCGGCTTCGGATGCCGCCTCGGGGGGCGCCTCGGGGGCGGGTGCCGCCTTCTTGCGGCGGCGGAGCAAAGCCATGGGCAGACATTCTTGCGTTTATCGTCTGCGGAATGCCTGTTCAGGCGTTTCCCGAGGGCTTCACGTGGGGGACGGCGACCGCCGCCCACCAGGTCGACGGGGGCACCTGGAACAACGACTGGTGGGCGTGGGAGCACGACCCGAGGTCGCCGTGCGTCGAGCCGAGCGGCGACGCCATCGACCACTGGAACCGCTGGCCCGACGACCTGCGCCTGCTCGCCGACCTCGGCTTCGGTGCCTACCGGTTCTCGCTCGAGTGGAGCCGCATCGAGCCCGAGGAGGGCGAGTTCTCGACCGCCGCCCTCGACCACTACCGGGCCATGTGCTGGCAGTGCCTCGAGCTCGGCATGCAGCCGGTCGTGACCTTCCACCACTTCACCAGCCCGCGATGGGTCGCGGCCGACGACGGTTGGGCCAATCCGGCCACGGCCGAGCGCTTCGGCCGCTTCTGCTCGCGAGCGGCGTCGCACCTGGCCGACGTCCTCGGCGTCGTCTGCACGATCAACGAGCCCAACGTCGTGTCGTTCTACGGCTACCGGGGCGGTGTGTTCCCGCCCGGCGAGCGCTCTTCGGAGCGGCGCCGCCAGGCCAACCACGTGTTCATCGAGGGCCATCGCCGCGCCGTCGACGCCATCCGCGCCGCGGCCCCCGGCGTCGCCGTCGGGCTGACGCTGTCGATGACCGACTACCAGGCCGTCGACGGGGGCGAGGCCCGGGTCGAGAAGCTGCGGGAGCCGATGGAGGACGTGTTCCTCCACGCCACCGAGGGCGACGACTTCCTGGGCGTGCAGGTGTACACCCGGATGCTCGTCGGCCCGAACGGGCCCGCCGCGCATCCGCCCGGCGCCCGCGTCACGCAGATGGGCTACGAGTTCTACCCCCAGGCGTTGGAGGCGTGCCTGCGCCGGGCCTCGTCCGTTACCCGAGGCGCGGTCCCGCTGCTGATCACGGAGAACGGCATCGGCACGGCCGACGACGCCGAGCGCATCGAATACGTGGAGACGGCGCTGGGCGGCGTGCTCGCCTGTCTTTCCGACGGCATCGACGTGCGCGGCTACACGTACTGGAGCGCCTTCGACAACTTCGAGTGGGCGTTCGGGTACCGGCCCACGTTCGGGCTCGTCGCCGTCGACCGTGCGACGTTCGAGCGCGCGCCCAAGCCGAGCGCCGCGTGGCTGGGGGAGATCGCGAGACAGAACTCCCTGTAGATAACCTCGAACTCCGTGGACCTCCGCCCGCGCGCCCTCATCGAGCAGGCGCGTTCGCCGACCGGCGTCACGTTCCTCAAGTACTCGGCCGTGTCGGTGATCTCGGTGATCATCGCCCAGATCCTCCTGGCCTTTGCGTTCAATGTCATCCGTTGGTCGGCGACCGACTCGAACATGTTCGCGGTCGGTGTCAGTGCCATCCCGTCGTACTACCTGAACCGGGCGTGGGCGTGGGGCAAGCGAGGGCGCTCGCACCTGATGAAAGAAGTCGTGCCGTTCTGGGCGCTCGCCTTCCTCGGCTTCATCCTGTCAACGCTCGCCGTCGACTACGTCGACGCGCACGTGCACGGGGCGCATCAGGCGCTTCGGAGCCTTGCCATCCAGGGCACCAACATCGGCGCGTTCGGCGTGCTGTGGGTCGCGAAGTTCGTCATCTTCAACGAACTCATGTTCAAGCACCACCCTGAGGTCCTCGAGGACGAGCCCGCCCTCGACGGGCGCAGCGGCGTCCCCGGCTGAGTCCTCGCTGATGGACGAACGGCTGCGCGAGGTCGCGGACGCGGCCATCGGGTTCATGCCCGCCGAGGAGGGGATGGCCCTGTACCGGGCCGGGCTGTCGGTGGCGTCGGTCGGCCCGCTGCTGGAGATCGGCTCCTACTGCGGCAAGTCGGCGGTGTACCTGGGCGCCGCCGCCCAGGAGGCCAAGACCGTCCTGTTCACCATCGACCACCACCGGGGCTCGGAGGAGAACCAGGAGGGGTGGGAGCACCACGACCAGCGTCTCGTCGACCCGCGCACCGGGCGCATGGACACGTTGCCGTTCTTCCGACGCACCATCGAGGACGCCCAGCTGGAAGACACGGTGGTCGCCATTGTCGGGCGGTCGGCGGTCGTGGGGTCGTACTGGTCGACGCCGCTCGGCCTCGTTTTCATCGACGGCGGGCACGGCTCCGAGCCCGCTCACCGCGACTACGAGACGTGGGCGCCGAAGGTCGCTGCCGGCGGGCTGCTCGTCATCCACGACGTCTTCCCCGACCCGGCCGACGGCGGCCGCCCGCCGTATGAGATCTACACGCGGGCGCTGGAGTCGGGGCAGTTCGACGACGTAGAGGAGGCCCGCTGCGGCTCGCTGTGGGTGCTGCGTCGGCGGGCATAATCGTCGATCGGTC
>CADDZP010000399.1 GCA_902812475.1 Actinomycetota bacterium
GGCTGGACCTGGCCGGCAGCGTCGACGTCCTCATCGACGGCCCCGAGGGCCTGGTGCTGGCGCTGGCCACGTACGAGCCGTCGCCGCCGGGTGACGAGGCGCGCGCCGCCATGGACAAGCTGGTGGCCGACGCCGCCCTCGGCGGTCGCCAGCCAGCGTTTCTCGCCGTCGTGCCCACGCGCGACGACGAAGGTCAGCTGGCGGCGGCGCTGGAAGCGGCAGCCTCGGGTCCCGGCCTCGAGGCGCTCACTGGCGCCGTCGGGTGGGTCACGTGGCACGAACTCGGCGAGGTCGCGCTCGACCTGGCCGAGGAAGAGGAGGACTCGCTGCGCGCCAAGGAGGTGCACCTCTTGGTGAGCCACCTGCAGCAGCGCTTCCCCGACATCGGGTTGTAGGCGCCAGCGGTGCCGGTGCTCGATACGCCCCTGCAGATCGGCTCGGCCCGGATCCGCAACCGGTTGTACCGGGCGCCCGTCCTCGAAGGGGCGGGATCGGGTCCTGATGCGGCCAAGCTCTACGCCCGCCAGTTCGTGGGCAACGCCCGGGCGGGCGTGGGGCTGATCATCCAGGGCAACTCGTGCATCTACGAGGAAGGGCGAACATCGCCGGGCATGACGCTGGTCAACACGCGGGAGCGGGTCCTGCGGCTGGGCGAGATGGTCGACGCCGTGCATCCAGAAGGCGCCGCCGTGTTCCTCCAGATCGGCCACGGGGGCATGTACGCCATGGAAGCGTGGCACCACCCGTATGCGGCAGAGCGCAAGGGGCCGCTCATTGCCCCGTCGAAGCCGCCGTGGTTCCTGCGCCCGGCCTTCCTGCGGGCGCCCGTGCACGCGATGACGACCGAGGAGGTGCGCGCCATGGCCGGCCGCTTCGGTGATGTGGCGAGCTGGGCGCGCGAGGCGGGCTACGACGGCGTGCAGCTGGCGTCCGGGAACGCCAAGCTCGTCCACCAGTTCCTCACGCCCTTCTACAACCGGCGCGCCGACGAGTTCGGCGGCTCCGTCGAGCGGCGGGCGTCCCTTCTGCGAGCGATCCGGGAAGCGGTCGCCGAACGGGCGGGCGACGACTACGCCTGCACGGTGAAGATCCCCGTCGACGAGAAGTCGCCGCCGCTCACGCCGCGCATCTCCTTCGAGGACGGGATGGAGATGTGCCGGCTGGCCCAGGAGTGGGGATATCACGCCGTCACGCCGGTGCGGTTGTCGGTGCTGCCCGACACCACGTTGACCAAGGGCGACATCCCCGCTTCGCTGTGGCGCAACAAGACGATGAAGCGGCGCCTGCGTGAGGCGGCGTCTTCCCGCGTGCAGTGGAGCTTGCTGATGGCCGGTTACGTCGTCGGCAGCGTTCGGAATCCCTTCGAGCCGGTGTGGAACCGCGCTGTCTTCACCGAGGCCAAGCGCCGGCTGTCGATCCCGGTCTTCGCCGTCGGCGGCATCCGCACCACCGAAGAGGTCAACGGCATCCTCGACAGCGGCCAGGCCGACATGGTCGGCATAGGCCGTCCCTTCTACGCCGAGCCCGACCTGGCCGCCCGCATCCTCGGCGGCAGCGACGAACCCCGCCGCTGCCGCAACTCCAACTTCTGCGTCCCCGCCGAGATGCTCGGCATGAGGGGCACCTGCTACAACCCGGCCGTCAAGAAGACGACGGCCGCGACTTGACCCGCTCCGTTCTTTCGCAATCGCAAGCGAAGCTTGCTCGGCAAGCTCAATCGTGCTGCGGCCTCGCGGCGAAGCCGCTCGCCCTCGGCCGTTCTTTTTGGGACGGCAGCCGTGGAGGCGCCATGCGGCGCGAGGGCGCCGTCAATTGCCGCCCGGCCGCGTCTTGATCCATTCGGCGAAGGAGGAGGCGAACAGGGCGGGCAGGCCGCCGGTGTGGAGGAACACCACGTTGGTGTCGCGCTCGATGCGGCCGTCACGGCGGGCGGCGATGAGCCCGGCCATGGCCTTGCCGCTGTAGACGGGATCGAGGATCAGCCCTTCCAGGCGGGCGGCCAGGTCGAGCGCCTCGCGGGCGTCGTCTGTCGGCTCGCCGTAGCCGGCGCCGAACCGGTCGTGGTCGATCTGCGCCGTCCCGGTCGGCTCCGCCAGGCCGGCCAGGCGGGCCGTCTCCGTCGCCTTCTCCGGCACCTGCACGTCGAGGTCGGGCCGGGCACCGACGTCGACGCCGAGGACGCGGCCGTGGTTGCCGAGTCCGGCGGCCAGACCGGCGTGGGTGCCGCCCGAGCCGTCGGCGGTCACGACCAGGTCGACGTCGGGATGCTGCTCGCGCAGCTCCTGGGCGGCGCGCACGTAGCCGAGGGCGCCCACCGGCGAGGCGCCTCCGATGGGCATCGCATACGGCCGGCGCCCTTCGTCGATGAGGCGGCGGGTGGCGTGGTCGATGGCTGCCTCGATGCCGTAGTAATCGAGGGTGCCGGCCCACACCATCTCAGGGGCCAGCAGTTCGTCGAGCACGAGGTTGCCGCTCGGCACCGACGGTTCGGCGCCGCCGAGGACGATCGTGCAGCGCAGTCCGAGCTTGTTGGCCGCCGCCGCCGCCATGCGCACGTGGTTGCTCTGGCGCCCGCCGCCGGTGACGAGGGTGTCGGCCCCGTGGACGGTCGCCTCCTCGCACAGATACTCGAGCTTGCGTGCCTTGTTGCCGCCGGCGGCGAGGCCCGTGCAGTCGTCGCGCTTGACCCACAGAGCGTCGTCGGCCATGCCGAGGTGGGCCGCCAGCCGGCGCATGGGTTCGAGCGGCGTCGGCAGGTGTGCAAGGGCGACGCGCCGGCTGAGCGGGTCGACGGTGCGCATCGACGGCGACGCTACCGTCGGCTTCCGTGCGGTCAGCCTTGGACGAGCTCGTGCTGGCGACAACGGCTGCGCTGGATGACCGCTCGCTCGCCGACGACCGGGCGCGCGCCGAGGCGATCGCTCCGGCGATGCGCTCGCTGCTCACCGCCAACAGCCCGATCCCTCCGGCGGCGTACGAACCGTTCGACGGCGCCGCCGTCGGCAACCTGCTGTACGCCGATCCGGACGGCCGCTTCCACGTGCTCGCCGTCGTCTTCCCGGAGGGCACGTCCAGCGGCGTCCACCACCACGGCTGCTGGGGCGTCATCGGATACCTGCACGGCTCCGACGAGGAGACTCGCTACCGGGCCGTCTCGGACCAAGGCGGCCGCGCGCAACTGCAGGAGGCGAGCCGGGACGTGTGGGCGCGAGGTGACGTCACGTTCCTGCTGCCGCCCGACGAGGGCTGGCACCGGGTACGCAGCGCCGGTCCGGGCGACGGGGTCAGCGTCCACGTCCTCTGCCGCACGCCCGCCGACCACC
>CADDZP010000400.1 GCA_902812475.1 Actinomycetota bacterium
GCTAGGGCGGCGCAGGCGGAAGGCGCCGTCGTGCTGTTCGGGCACTGCGACGAAGAGGCCCTGGTGCCGTTCCAACCGTTCGTCGAGGCACTTGCCCACTGGGTCAGGTCCTCTCCCGTAGCCGACCTGCGCGCTGCTCTGGGACCGCAGGCCGCCGACCTCGCCCTGCTGGTGCCCGACGCGCGCCACCGTCTCCCGGGCCTCGCCGACGCTTCACCTACGGGGTCAGAGACCGAGCGCTACCGCGTGTTCGAGGCGGTCCCCACCCTTCTGCAGGCGATCGCGACCCGAACGCCGGTCCTCATCGTGATGGACGACCTGCACTGGGCCGACCGCCCGACGCTCCAACTCCTCGTCCACACCATCCGACGCACCGCAGGAGCCCGTCTCCTCGTCCTGGCCACCTACCGCGACACAGAGATCTTCCGGACGCATCCTCTTGCCGAGACGCTCGTCGACCTGCGCCGGGCCGACGTCGTGCGGCGCCTGGCCCTGCGGGGTCTGTCACGCGACGACATCGGCCTGCTGGTCACGCCAGGCCGAGAGCCCGGACCCGACGAGGCGGCGTTCGCGGACGCCCTGTGGCGTGACACCGAAGGCTCCCCGCTGTTCGTGCGGGAGACCCTCCGTCACCTCGAAGAAGTCGGGGCCATCGTGCGCGACGAGCGGGGCGCCTGGGTGCCCCGGCGCCGTATTGACGCGCTCGGCATCCCCGAGGGCGTGAAGGAGGTCATCGGCCGTCGCCTCACGCGTCTGTCCGAAACGGCAAACGACACGCTGCGCACGGCGGCGGTCATCGGTCGCCAGTTCGACCCGGCGCTCGTCGGAGCCGTGACCGGCAGCGACTTCGACGCCGTCCTCGACACCCTCGATGAGGCGGCCGCCGCCGGCGTCGTCAGTGACGTGCCTGGGCGCCATGACCGATTCGAGTTCACCCACGCCCTGGTCCGCGACGCGTTGTACGACGAGCTGTCAATCAGCCGCCGGGTGCGGATGCACCAGCGGATGGGCGAGGCGATCGAACGGCTGCACGCCGACGACCTCGAACCGCACCTGGGCGAGCTCGCGTACCACTTCAGCCAGGCGGCCGTCGCTGGCGTGGCCGAGAAGGCCATCGACTACGCCCGCCGGGCGGGCGACCGAGCCCTGGCCGGCGTCGCCTACGAGGAGGCAGCGCGCCTGTTCGACCTGGCCTTCGAAACGGCGGAGGACACCGACGCACCCGACGGCGACAAGGCCGAGCTGCTGCTGCGAAAAGGCCAGGCCCAATGGCGGACCGGTGACTACCGGACAGGGAGGGCCACGCTCGAGAAGGCCGCTGACCTGGCTCGCCGGGCCGGTGACGCCGAGCGCCTCGCCCGCGCCGCCCTGCTGTACGCGGGTGCCTCGGTTCGGTGGGTGTGGGTCCAGCCCGGCAACGTCGACGAGGGGGCGATCGCCCTGCTCGAGGAGGCCCTGGCCGCACTGGACGACGCCGACAGCCCGTTGCGCGCTCGGCTGTTGACATGGCTCGGCGTCGAGCTGCACTTTCAGCCGCGAGCGTCGGACCGGTGCGACGACCTCTCGCGGGAGGGCGTGGCCATGGCCCGCCGCACCGGCGACGCCGCAACTCTCGCCTTCACCCTCTGCGCCCGCAATCTCGCCGTCCTGGGGCCCGCCTCAGCGGAGGAGCGGCTGGCGGCCGCCGACGAAGCGGTCATGCTCGCCGAGGAGTTGGGCGACAGGACGCTGGCCGCCTTCGCCCACGGCTACCGTTTCATGGCCCTGCTCGACCTCGACCGCGTCGCGGAGGCCAAAGCGGCCCTCGACATGACCGACGCCATCGGCGATGAGATCCGCGACCCGGTGCTCGGCCAGCAGGGCATCTTCGGCCGGGCTGCTTGGGCCCGCCTCGAGGGCGACTTCGAGGAGGCCGAGCGGCTCCACCGAGAGGCGTTCATGTTTGGTCAGGAGGTCGGTGACGTCGCTGCCGTCTTTTCCTTCTTCGCCCCGATGCTCGAGCTGCGTCGCATGCAGGGGCGATTGCACGAGGTCGCACCCGCCTTCGACGGCGATAGCGCCGTGTTCCCCGTCCTCGACGAGTTGAAGACGGGCCTGCTCGCCTGGGTCCACGGCGAGGCTCGCACGCCCGACGCCGCCCGCTATCTCCACGAGATCGGCCCCGACTACCCGATCCCGCTGATGGTCGAAGGCGCCATGTGGAGCTGGTTCGGGCGTCTCTACTTCCACGACAGCGACGCTGAGGGGGCCGCCTGGCTCTACGAGCGGGCCCTCCCGCATGCGGCCAAGAACGCCACGGTCGGCGCCAACATGTGCAGCGGCACTATCTCCCACACCGTCGCCCTGACGGCCGCCACCCTCGGACGTCGAGAGGAAGCCGTCGGGTGGTTCGAGGACGCCCTTCGGCGCTACGAGACCAACGGGTGGGTGCCGCTTCGGGCCGAGGCGACGGGCCAGCTCGCCATCGTCCTGGCCGAGGCCGATCCTCGCCGCGCCGAGGAGCTGGCCGAGAGCGCCCTGGCCGAAGCGAAGCGAATGGGCATGGCGCGCGTCGCCGAAGACGCCGAGGACCTCCTCGCCCGGCTTCGCGGCCAACCGGAGGCGCCGCGCATGCACCCTCGCGTGACACGCCGAGACCGGCTCCGGGGCAAGATCACCACACAAGGGCGCCGCGTCGTCGAACGTCTCGTGCACGGGGCGTCCGACGATGAGCTGGTCCGCCGCTTCGGCTCGCCATTGGCCCAGCGGGCGATCTTCGGAGGGATGGCCCGGTCGTTCCAACCGGCGATGGCGTTCGGTTTCGAGGGTGAGATCAGCTTCGAGCTGCGCGTCCCGCTCGACGACGGCGCCGTCCTCTCGTCGGAGTGGTGGACGATCGAAGTCCGCGGGCGCAAGGCGTCGGCCCGACGTGGGCGGGCCCCGTCGCCGGTTGTCGCCATCCGCCTCGATCTTCCCGACTTCATCCGTATGTCGGCGGGAGAGCCGCCGCTCGAAGCCATCGCTGAGAGCCGCATCCAGCTGGAAGGCGACCCCTTCGTCCTGCTCCAGTCGGCGGCCATGTTCGGCGCGGTCGAGCCCTTCGAGCTCCTCGAGCAGGAACCCGTCATCCCGTAGCGGGGCCGTTACTGGCCCTTTACGGGCGCGCTAACGGGTCGTCGGACCATGGCAACACAACATCCCGACGAGGGGGAAGCCATGGGAGCGATCAATCGAGTGGGTGCGGCACTGACCGCAACGGTCGCCATTGGAGCGGCCGCAGGATGCGCGCCCGGCGGCGGAGCCGCCA
>CADDZP010000401.1 GCA_902812475.1 Actinomycetota bacterium
CCGAACAGTCGCCTGCAACCGTCGAGGTCGCCTTCCCCACCCCCAACCTGCAGGCGACTGTTCGGAGAGGAGGGCGCCGTGCGAATCGACGACGGCGTGGGCCATCGCCGCGCCGCCGTCGACGGTCGAGAGCACGTCTGGGTCCTCGAGGTGCAGCGAGCATGCACCGGTTCCATCGACCGCGACGTGGTAGGCGCCGACGATCGTTCCGAGGGCCACCTTGAATGGGCCCTGCGTGACCCGAAGGTTGGAGGGCGTGCAGGGTGCCGCCGGTGCTGTCACGAAGGGCGGTGTGACCGGCGGCGTGGTCGGGAGTGCGGCGCCCGAGGACGCGGGTGCGATGCCGCCCTGTCCACCCGCGATCGACGCCGGTACGGCAATGACTGTCAGGGCCGCCGACGCCAGGACGACCAACGCCTTCGCCCGCCCGTTGCCCACTTCGTCCCCCCTTTCGGATTCCGCCTGGCGCGCACACTACGTCGGTCCATAGGGCGAGTGTGCGCACTCGTCTGATCGACTCCTCTCCAAATCCTCCGGACGGCTGCGCAAACGGGAAGGACTTGCCGCTACGGAATGAGGACGACGCGGCCGACGGCTTGGCGGCTCTCGATGTAGGCGTGGGCGGCGGCCGCCTCTGACAGGGGATAGGTACGGTCGACGAGCACCTGCAGGCGGCCGGCGGCGACGTCGTCGATGTGGCGGCCGATCATCTCCCGGGTGCGCTCGTTGGCGATCTCGGCGCCCAGGAAGACGCCGGTCAACGACTGATTGCCCAGCATCAGCATCGAGGCGTCGAAGGGCTCCGGATCGCGGCCGGCGCGGCCGACGAGGCAGCAGCGGCCGCGGTACGCCAACGACTGAATGCTTCCGGCCAGCACCTTGCCGCCGACGGGGTCGACGACGAGGTCGACGCCGCGGCCGTCGGTCGCGGCGCGCACGCCGGCGACCCAATCGTGCTCGGTGTAGTTGATGCCGACGTCGAGGCCGAGGTCCTTCAAGCGAGCAAGACGCTGCTCGCTCGACGCCGTGGCCAACACCCGGGCACCCGCCCGCTTGGCCAGCTGGATGGCGGCCACGCCGACGCCGCCGGCCCCCGCCTGGATGAGGACAGTCTCGCCTTCGGCGAGGTGGCCGAACTCGAAGAGGCAGTCGTCGGCCGTGCCGAAGGCGACCGGCACGCACGCGCAGGCCACGATGTCGGCGCCGTCGGGGATCGGCCATGTGATCATGGCGGGCACCGCCACCTTCTCGGCGTGGCTGCCCCACATCATCGTGGCCACCACCCGCTGGCCCACATGGCGGTCGTCGACGCCCTCGCCGACCTCGACGATCGTGCCCGCGCACTGGTACCCGACGATGTGGGGGATGGACGCCATCTCGCCGCCGGCCCGGTTGAGGGTGTCGCCGCCCTCGATGCTGATGGCTTCGACATCGATCACGACCGACCCCGGTGAGACAGCGGGGTCCGGCACGTCCTCGTAGCGGAAGACGTCAGGCGGTCCGGTCTCGTAGTAGACGGCGGCCTTCACGGCGGCGAACTCTACGCCCCCCGACTTTCGTGCGTTGATGCCCAACTATTGGGCATCAACGCACGAAAGTCTGGGGGGAGGGGCGTTCAGGCGAGCACGTCCTTCGTCGAGAACCTGGCCCAGGCGGCGGCGGCGAAGACGAGGATGTATCCAATCTGCAGTCGGAGGTCGGCGACGATGCCGCTCCATTGGACGGGTGAGCGCAGCAGGTCGCCGAACGCCAGCCAGTGATGGGTGAACAGCCACGGGTGCAGGACGGCGGTCTGCGGCACGTTGTCGAGGACGGCGCTGAGCACGGCAAAGGCGACGGTGGCGGCCATGGCGCCGACGGGCGCGTCGGTGAGCGTCGAGATGAACAGGCCGATGGAGGCCAGACCGAGCAGCGACGCGGCCACGATGCCAGCGGCTGCGAACGTGCGCAGCATGCCCTCGGCCAACGAGATCGTCGTTCCCGACAGGGTGACGACCTTGCCGACGGGGAAGAGGATGACGCCGGCGACCAGGCCGCCGAGAGCCACGGCGAGAGTGGCGGCCAGGCAGAACACGGCGACGGTCACCGCCTTGGTGGCCAGGAGGCGGGTGCGACCGGACGGGCGCGTCAACAAGTAGCGCAACGTGCCCAGGCTGGCCTCGCCGGAGATGGCGTCGCCCGAGACCACGGCGACGACGAGAGGCAGGAAGAAGGGGATGGCGATGGTGAGGCCGGCGAGGGCGGCGAACATGCCATTGCGCGACACCTGGTCGAGGAACGTCGGGCCACGGCCGGCCGACGGCCCGCCCGAGAGGTAGACGGCCACGGCCAGCGCCGCGGGAATGGCGGCGAGCACAGCCAGCAGGGCGCGTACCCGCAGTCGACGGAACAGTGTCGCCAGCTCAGCGAGCAACATCGAAGCCCTCCCCCGTGAGAGCGACGAACGTGTCCTCGAGAGTGGGGCGGATGGACGTGAGGCTGCGCACGCCGACGCCGGCCAGCACCAGCTCGCGGGTGCAATCCTCGGGGCGGTGGCCGTCGAGCGTGGCGAGCACGGTCAGGCCGTCGACGGCGAGATCGGTGAGGCCCATGCGGTCGAGGACCTCGGCGGCCAGGGCAGCGTCATCGGTCTCGACGCGCAGCTTGGTCGCGCCTGCCGCTTCGAGCTCGGCGATCGGACCCTGGGCCAGGAGCTTGCCGAGGGACATCACCGCCACGTGGCTGCACACCTGCTCGACTTCCGAGAGGAGATGGCTCGACAGGAAGACCGTCGCCCCCTCAGCGGCCAGCTCCTTGGTGAGGTTGCGAATCTCGCGCGTGCCCTGAGGATCCATGCCGTTGGTGGGCTCGTCGAGGACGAGGAGCTGGCGGGGCCGCAGCAGGGCGTTGGCCAATCCGAGGCGTTGGCGCATCCCCATGGAGTAGGTGCGCACCTTCTTGTTGCCCACGGCGGTGAGGCCGACGCGCGCCAAGGCGTCGTCGATGCGCTGCTTGCGGGTCGAGCGGCGGGGGTCGGGGCCGGCGGCGTCGAAGCGGGCCAGGTTCTGCCGCCCGGTGAGCCACGGGTAGAACGCGGGGCCCTCGATCATGGCGCCCACGTCAGGGAGCACGTCGCGCGCCCGGTCGGGCATGTCGTGGCCAAGCAGCCGCCACGACCCGGCGCTGGCGTTGAGCAGACCGAGGAGCACGCGGATTGTCGTCGTCTTGCCGGAACCGTTGGGACCGAGGAAGCCGAACACGCTGCCGACGGGGACCGCCAGGTCGACGCCGTCGACGGCGGCCATC
>CADDZP010000402.1 GCA_902812475.1 Actinomycetota bacterium
CCCGAATAGAAGTGATCCCGTTCGTACCAGCGGTTGTAGGCGACCTCGTGGCCCTTGTTGGGCTCGACGATCGTCAACAGGAACGAGCCCAGCTTGATCTGGTCGTGCGGCATCACGTCCATGGTTTCCATGCGTCGCAACCTAACGTCAGGTCCAATGGTCGTGCTCGTTGCGCTTTTGCCGCGCAAGCCGGGGATGTCGAAGGAGGACTTCCACCGCCACTGGCGTGAGAAGCACGGTCCGCTCGTCGTCGAGACGCTGGGCAAGTACCTCCAGGGCTACGAGCAGTACCACCGCCTGCCGGACGGCATGGGGTCGGGCGACGAGTGGGACGGGATCGCCATCCAACGATACGAATCGGAGGAGGCGTTCACGGCGTTCCTCAGTGACCCCGCCTATGCGGAGAAGATCGCCGCTGACGAGCAGGAGTTCATGGACCACGCGCGAGTCGTGTGGTTCATCGCCAAACCGCCGGAGACGTTCGTCTAGCTGAGACGCCTGTCACATGGACCCCGCAGAAGAGATCGGGGTACAAGTGGCGGAGGAGGTGGGCGATGACCGACGCAGCGGCGGTGGCGTACAACCCCTTCGAGCCAGGGTTCGCCGAGAACCCGTATGACCAGTACCGGGCCATGCGCGAGCAGGAGCCGGTCCACGAGAGCCCCTTCGGGATCTGGTTGCTCTTCCGTTACGACGACGTCCTCCGCTTCCTGCGCGACCCGTCGCTGAGCGTCGAGGACGCCAACGCCCGCCCGACGATGCTCGACCAGATGGCCGACGAGGTGCTCGGCGCCGACCGTGACAAGGAGATGGGTACGCGGGCGATGTTGAACCGCGACCCTCCCGACCACACTCGACTCCGCAAGCTGGTGTCCAAGGCGTTCACGCCGCGGCGCATCGAGAACCTCCGTCCGCGCGTGCAGGAGCTGGTCGACCAGTCGCTCGACAAGGCCGCCGACGCGGGCGAGATGGAACTCGTCGGTGACTACGCGTTCGCCTTGCCGTTCGCCGTCATCTCCGAGATGCTCGGCATGCCGCCGACCGACGCCGACAAGCTGCGCGAGTGGTCCGGCACGCTGGTGCGCACGCTCGAGCCTGTGGCCGATCCCGAGCTGATGCTCGCCATCCGTGACGCCGGCGAGAACATGCGTGGCCTCGTCACCGACGTCATCAACTGGAAGCGCGAGAACCTCTCCGACGACATGCTGTCGGCGCTCATCGCCGCCGAAGAGAACGGCGACATGCTCTCCGACGACGAGCTCATCGAGCAGGTCGAGCTCCTCTATATCGCTGGCCACGAGACCACCGTGAACCTCATCGGCAACGGAACCCTCGCGCTGCTCCGCAACCGCGACGAGCTCGAGCGGCTGCGCAACGATCCGTCACTCGACGCGGCCGCCATCGAGGAGCTGTTGCGCTACGACCCGCCAGTGCAGATGACTCGACGCGTGACGCTCACCGACGTCGAGGTCGGCGGCAAGACAATTCCGGAGGGCGTGTTCGTCGTGTGCGGGTTGGCCTCTTCGAACCGCGACGAAAAGCACTGGGGTCCGACAGCTGAACGTGTCGACATCGGGCGCGCCAACGCCAAGGAGCACCTGGCCTTCGGCGGCGGCGCCCACTACTGCCTGGGCGCCGCCCTCGCGCGTCTGGAAGGACAGGTCGCCATCGGGTCGCTCGTTCGCCGCTTCTCGACGATCGAACCGATCGCCGAGCCTGAGTGGAACGGCCGCCTCAACCTGCGGGGGCTCGAGAAGCTGCCGCTCGAAGTACGCCCATAGCAGCGACCCGTAGGCTCCACGCGTGGACGAGCGCCGCGCTCTCGTGATCAGCGCCCATCCCGACGACATCGAGTTCGGGTGCGCGGGAACAGTTTGTAAGTGGGTCGACGAGGGCTGGGACGTCCGCTACGTCATCGCCACGTCCGGCCAGAAGGGCGTGCAGGACCCTCGCCAGGATCCCGAAGCGTTCGGGCGGCTGCGCGAAGAAGAGTCACGCAAGGCGGCCGAAATCTGCGGCGTCACCGACGTCACGTTTCTCGGCTACATGGACAGCCAGGTCGTCT
The DNA here is from genome assembly GCA_902812475.1 of Actinomycetota bacterium. GTDB lineage: Bacteria > Actinomycetota > Acidimicrobiia > Acidimicrobiales > AC-14 > CADDZP01. The sequence goes on from CADDZP010000402.1 coordinate 2,066, forward strand.
ATGGGCAGCCGCTGTTGAAGGACCTCGCCCGCCAGTTCCGTCGCCATCGACCCCACCGGCTGATGGCCATGGACCCGCAACAGATCCCGACCGACATGTTCGTCAACCACCCCGACCACCGGTTCGTCGCCATGGCTGCCCTCGACATGATCCTCACCGGCGGCACGACGGCAGCGATCTTCCCCGAGCTCGTGCTCGAGGAAGGCCTCGAGCCGTGGCAGGGCCTGGAAGAGACGTGGATCATGGGCCCGGCGGGCGGTCCCGTCGGCGTCGACATCACAGACACCATCGAGCGAAAGCTCGACGCTCTGCAGGCGCACGTGAGTCAGGTGGGAGAGTGGGACGTGCGCACGTTCATCAAGGAGCGCCTGGCCGAACGAGGACAGGCTTTCGGTTTTGTCTACGCCGAGAGCTTCCGCGTCATCCGTCGCGTCCGGCCCCAGCCGTCAAAGTGAACACGAGGTGAACGGATATCCGGGGTCCTTGCGCGCGCGTTTGCCCTGTCCTACGTTCCGGTTGGGCACGAGGAGAGGGGCAGGGCGGACATGGGTGACGCGGGAGCGCCGGAGTCGCGGTCGAGTGTGGATCAGATCGTCCGCGAGCTAGCGGCGGACTTCGACGGGACGCCGGTCGACACGATCCAGCAGCTCGTGACCGGCTCGTTCGCCGAGCTGGCCGCCGACGCGCGTATCGACACCTTCCTTCCCGTCCTCACCAAGCGGGTCGCGCGCGAGCGGCTGCGCCACACCAGCTCCGCAGCCTGATCTCTTAGCCTCCGGTCCGTGAGCTGGATCGGGATCGACCTTGGGGGCACCAAGGTCTACGGCGTCGTTGTCCACAACGAGAAGGTGAAGGCCGACGCCAAGCGCAAGACGCCCGCCGAAGACGGCCCTGACGCCGTCGTCGAGACGATCGCCGCGGTCGTCGACGACCTGGGCGGAACGGACGGGATGAAGGGCGTCGGCGTCGGAGCTCCCGGGGCCGTCGACCACGGTGCGGGCGTCGTCCGCCAGGCGCCCAACCTCGCGGGATGGCAGGAGGCGAACGTTCCCCTCGGGTCGCTGCTGAGCAAGGCCCTCGGAGGGATCCCTGTCTTCGTCGACAACGACGCGAATGTCGGCACCCTCGCAGAGCACAGGCGGGGGGCAGGCAAGGACGCCTCCGACATGCTCGGAGTGTGGGTCGGCACCGGGGTCGGTGGGGGCCTGATCCT
>CADDZP010000403.1 GCA_902812475.1 Actinomycetota bacterium
GTCGACCAACGGGCGCGCTTCGGTGTGCCGATTGTGGAAGAGGATCTGGCTGATGGCGGCGTAGGAGAGCGCTGTACCCGCCGCCCACTCGTCGCCGAGTACCTCGGCACGGTCGATGACCTCGGCGACGCGCTCCTCGCCATTAGGTGAGCCCATGAAGAGCTCCACGAGACCGAGGTGCAGAGCGGCTCGGACGGCGGCCTGCTCATCGCCGACGGTCGCGGCAACCTCGGCGGCGGCGGTGGCGTCGCCGTACCCGAAGCCGGTGGCGACGTCCATCCCCGCCATCCGGATCGTTGCCAGACCGCACGAGGCTTTCGCCCACGCCGCGTCTCGCGGTGCTTCTGCCAGCGCAGTCAGCAACAGCCTCTGCCCTTCGTCGTAGTAGCCCCGCTGGGACCAGAACAGCGAGAGCGCCCCCACCAATCGCACGGCGTCGTCGTGTCGTCCGGACACTCCGGCCCAGTCGAGTGCCGCGAGCACGTTGGCGTGCTCGACTTCAACGGCATCGAGGGCACGCACGCGACCTCGCTCGAGATCGGGCTCGATGCTTCCGGCGAGGAACTCGCAGTAGGAGAGGTGCTCGTCGCGAACAACCGCGGTCTCCTTGGCGTCGAGCAGCCGCTCGGCCGCGAACTGGCGGATGCTCTCGAGGAGGCGGTATCGGGCGGGAACGACTTCCTGGTCGGCCATGACCAGCGACTTGTCGACGAGTTGCGACAGAAGGGTGAACACTTGCAGCGGCTGGATCGGGTCCAGTCCGCACACCCGCTCGGCCGCGTCGAGCGAGAAGCTGCCGCCAAATACGGACAGGCGGCGGAGAAGCGTCCGCTCCTCGTCGCTCAGCAGGTCGTAGCTCCACTGTACCGAGGCGTGGAGCGTCTGCTGCCTGGCCATCGCGGTGCGACGGCCGCCCGTCAGAAGGCGGAACCGATCGTCCAAAGCACCCAAGATCTCGTGTGGGCCCATCATCTGAACGCGCGCCGCGGCTAGCTCGATGGCGAGCGGGATGCCGTCGAGCCGAGCGCACACCTCGGCCACGGCGGCGGCCGTCTCGTTTGTGACTGTGAAGTCAGGACGGGCACGCTGCGCTCGGTCGACGAACAGCCGAACAGCGTCGTACATCGTCAGCGACTTGACGTCGTCAGCGCCAGTTTCGCGTGGCGGTAGCGACAGAGGCGGTACTCGCCAGACGACCTCGCCTGGCAAGGCGAGGGTCTCGCGGCTGGTCGTCACGACATCTACACCTGGAGCTCGGCGGAGCAGGTCGTCGATCAGTGGAGCGACTGTGTCGATGACGTGTTCACAGTTGTCAAACACGACCATCGCCCGGCCGTTCCCGAGATGTTCGACGAGCCGGTCCGCCGGATCGAGTCCGTGACTCGACCGGATCCCCACCGCCCTGAGCGCGGCCGAGCCAACGCGGCTGGGATCACTCAGTGGCGCGAGCTCCACCCACCACGCACCCGCTGGGTAACGGTCGACCAGCTCGGCCACGACCTGCGCCGCCAGCCGCGTCTTGCCGCACCCACCCGGACCCGTGAGCGTCACGAGGCGGTTGCCCACCACCAGGCGCTGGACCTCGGTGAGCTCGTCGTCCCGTCCGATGAACGTGGTGAGCTGAACAGGAAGGTTGTTCGGGAGGGCGTCCAGGGACGCCAGCGGCGGAAACTCGCGCTCGATGTCGTCGTGGCAAAGTTGGAATACGTGCTCGGGCCGGCCCAGGTCACGGAGGCGGTGGCTTCCGAGATCCAAGAGGGTTGCGCCCTCGGGAAGGTTGTCGCAGACGACATCGACCGCCGACCGCGAGAGCAACACCTGACCACCGTGTCCCAGAGACTGCAACCGCACGGCGCGGGCGACGGCGTCACCGTGATAGCTCCCAGGCTGGCGCAGCTCTGCCTCGCCCGTATGGACCGCCATTCGCACGGCAGCGTTCGGCATCTCTTGGGCGAGCGTGCGTTGAACGGCGAGGGCGACCGCCACTGCGTCGGACGGGCGTGCGAAGGCGGCGGCGTCGTGTCCGTCCTGCCTGTCGGTCAGCGCTCCGCCGCCACGCGACGCGACGTCTTCCAGAAGCTCGGCTGCCCGCCACAGGTCGACGGAGGCCTCGTCGGCGTCGGAGCGGGCTTGAGTCGAGCCGTCGATGTCGATCACCAGGAAGGTGACGGTTCCCGTCGGAAGCGGCGCCACCCGCGAAGTCGCCCTATCCATGTGTGGCATTGTTCACTATCCGTCTCTCGGCAACATCACCCGTTCGGCTGATGTAGCGCCGTGCGGCCATCCGTACCGTCCCCTGCGACAGCTCATATCGAAGGGGAAGGGAAAGCGATGCGCCCGCATCATGCGAGATGGAAGTGGATGGCAGTGGCGGCCGGCCTTTTGGGGACCGGCGGCTTGCTGACGGCGACCATGGCCGATTTCGGCTCTGGGGTCCCGGCCGCAGTCGGCGCACCGAGAGAAGTTTCGGGATCGCCCGCTGCGAAGCAGCCGTCTGCTCTCAAGGCCACGCCGCCGGACCATGCCGCAGGCATGGTGGCGTCGGGCGGTGGGCGGGTGACGCGGCTAACGAGTGGGCGTGCTCCGGCAGGCAGCCGCGTTGCGCGGGGCGAAAACGCAGTCGGCACAGCCGAGGGGATTGAGAACGGCATCACGGCAGGCGGCGATGCATCGGCCGCACGGAACACGTCGAAATCGACCATCGTGGTCCGCGGCAGCTGGGTCAACGATGGCCAGTGTCTGCCCACGGCTCTCAAGGGCGGACCCACAACGTTCGACATCACCTGTACTGGCACGTCGCAGTGGGATGGCGCCTTGACCGGTCGAGAAGTCGCTCACATCGTCGGCACGATCGACGTCGAGGGCAACATGTCCGCGAATTACGAGGCGTGGTTCACCGGCACTTACATCGTCGATCACACCGTGGGCGGGTTCCATGAATTCGGAACCGTTGCCGTCGACGGTGCCACACTCGGCTTTCAGGCGCATGCCAGGGTCGTCAGCGGCAGCTGCAGCTTCGCCGGCTCCACCGGCAGGTTTGACTTCGACGGCAACGCCGAGACGGGCGGCTACACGGGCACGTGGACGAGGCCGGCGGTGCCGCCGGCGACCAGCAACCCGTGCGTGCCCGACATCCCAGCTGTGAAGTAAGCCAAGCTGGCTGCATGGGATCGTTCGCGAAAAGGGCGGTGCTGATCACCGGCGGCGGTTCCGGGATCGGCGCCGCCCTCGCGGCGGAGATCCGAGCGCGGGGCGGGATCGTGACGACCACCGAC
>CADDZP010000404.1 GCA_902812475.1 Actinomycetota bacterium
TTCCGATGTTGGGCGGGGACGGTCCCCGTCGATATCTGCTCGCCATCGTGACGCCTACCGAGGCCCGCGGGAGCAACGGCCTGATGGGAAGCTTCGCCGAACTCTCGGCGAATGAGGGGCACGTCGCCGTGACGCGCGTCGGCAGATTGGAAGACCTCAACGCCGGGCTCGACGGTCGTGCCTTCGTTCCTGCAGGGCTCACGGAATTTCTCGCCCGATACGGTCGTTTTGACCCAATTCACAACTGGCAAAACGCGACGATGTCGCCGGACTTCCCGACCACGGCGAGGCTGATGGAGCAGCTCTATCCGGCTTCAGGCGGTGGCACAATCGATGGCGTCGTCGCTGTCGACCCCGTCGCCCTGGCCGCAGCACTGAAGACCACGGGCGCAGTTGCCGTCACTGGGTGGCCGGTCCCGATCAGCGGGGACAACGCCACGCGGATCCTCATGTACGACGTCTACACACAGCTCACAGACCAAGCGCGACCGGGTTTTCTCAACGGCGTTGCTGGCGCTGTCCTCGATCACGTCCTCAACACGCCGACGTCGTCGTTCGCGTCCCTCGTCCGCGCCGAGGGTCCAGCCGTCGCCGGTCGTCACTTGATGGTCGCCAGCGCTCGCCCAGAGGAAGAGTCGGCACTGCGAGAGCTTGGAATCGCGGGCCAAATGCCGACTCCTAACGGCGACTTGCTCAGCGTCGTCACCCAGAATGCGGCAGGCAACAAGGCCGACTGGTACCTGCACCGCACCGTCGACTACGAGGTACGGCTGAATGTCGACCGCCGAAGCGAGGACGCGGACCTGACGATCACGCTCCGCAACGACGCGCCTTCCGGCGGCCTGCCAAAGATCCTGATTGGCAATCCCATCGGCCTACCACCGGGGACGAACCGGGCTTACGTCTCCGTCTACACGCCGTCGACCCTCCTCGCTGCCACGCTGGACGGCCAACCTCTACAGATGGAGACGGGCACAGAGTTCGGGATGTCGGCGTACTCGGCGTTCGTCACCATCGCTCCTGGCTCGCAGTCGACGGTTTCGCTCCGGCTGCATCAGGAGCTCGGCGCCGGGGCGCCATACCGGCTCACCGTGGTCCATCAGGCCACGGTGAATCCTGATCAGGCGCGGGTTCATGTCGAGGCGGTCGGTGGGTCGGCTCCGCCCCGCACGGTCGCCGACGCCACAGTCCAGCAGGAACAAGACATCCGGATCGAGGCGAATGCCGCGTAGCACTTGGCCGTTGCCATCCGGGTCGAGACACGTCACAATGGCTGATCCGCTCTGGGGAAGCCGGTTCATGGGCGTGACTGCAATGCTGAGCCATACGACACCGCGCGACGAGACTGCGGCCCTCCGGTGACCGAGGTCGACGTAGCCCTACTCGCCGACGCAGGCCGGGTCGTGATCCCTCGGCAGGAGCGCGTGGTTCGCGAGCGCAGCGCTCTCAAGAGCCTCGCGTTCAAGGCCGCGGGCGGGGCGGCCGCGGGAATCGCTGGAGCGGCCGCGTTCGGCGCCGCCTACTTCGTTGTCAACGGTTCACCAATCGCCGGTGGCCATCTGGCTCGCGGAGCCCATCCATATGTCGGCTTGCTCTGCTTGGCAGCCGCTGTCCGAGGCGTATTGAGCGCGACGTCGATCGATCGGGGTAGGCGCGACGCGAGCCACGCCGATGAGGTCGTCGCCGCGCTCAAACGCGTCGCGCTGGGATCGTTGGTTCTCGTCGTCGTCGCCTTCTTCTGGCGGGGCGACCTCGATCAGCGGACGTTGACGTACTCACGCCTCGTCTTCCTCGTGGACTGGCTCATTGCCTCTGAGCTCGTCGTGGGTGTTCACCTCTTGTTCCGATCCGAGCTCGAACGCCTTCGAGCTCGAGGACACAACGTCAGAACGGTGATCGTGATCGGCGGTTCTGGCGCGGCAGCCGACTTCATGGACGGGCTGGCACGGCACCCCGAGGCGGGGTATCAGCTCCTTGCCCATATTCCCCAGGTGAGCGCGCACGAATGGCTGGCGACGGTAGAAGCGCTGGCCAGGCGGTCGAGGGTCGACGAAGTGGTCTTGGCGGCCGACGACGTCCCGCCCGCCGACATCGCGAACCTTCTTCGCTTGCCGGGGTTGGCCCGAGTCGAGCTTCGCGCCGTGCCCGGTCTCTTCGGCCTGAGGCCAGCAAAGGTCTCCATCGAGCCCGCCATCGGAGGCTTTCCGCTACTCACGCTCTTCAGTGAGCCGCTGGGCCCGGCACAGCGAGCGATGAAACGGTCGGTCGACGTCCTTGTCAGCTGCCTCGCCCTCTTCATCACCAGTCCCATGATCCTGGCAGCGGCCCTTGCCGTGCGGGTTTCATCCCGCGGGCCCGTGCTGTTTCGACAGACCCGTGTCGGGATGGACGGGCGCGAATTCGAGATCCTCAAGTTCAGAACGATGCGGCATGGCGCGGACACGAGCGCCCACGAGCAGTACGTCGCCGCCCTCATCCGCGGTGAGGAGCCGACCGGGCCATCTGACGGGGTCTACAAGCTGGATGGCGACAGTCGCATCACGCCCGTCGGGCGGGTGCTCCGCAGGTTCTCCGTCGATGAGGTGCCACAACTCCTCAACGTCCTTCGCGGTGACATGAGTCTCGTCGGCCCACGGCCAGCGCTGCCCTACGAGGTTGAGCTGTACGAGGATTGGCAGAAGCGGCGGCTCGAAGTACGGCCTGGCATCACCGGGTTGTGGCAGGTGGGCGGCCGTAACCGCCTCACGTTCGATGAGATGGTCCAGCTCGACCTTCAGTACATCGACACGTGGTCACCGGCGGTGGACATACGAGCGCTGATGAAGACGCCAGTCGCCGTACTGCGACACGACAGCCGCTGACACCACCGTCGCCGGCGACCGGGCCCACCAGTGACGCTTTGGCTGGTGCGGCGCTTTGCCTCGAACAGCGTTGGGCCGCGGTGGGCGACCGGTCTCCCGATCCGTACGACGGCCTCGCGACCAGGCGCGTGCCCGCACTGGTAAAGAGGACCCGCGTTGGCCGTCTCGCGTTGGTGCAGCTGCAACGCCGACTTCCATTCGACGCTCGGCCAGTCTTCGGGATTCCGCCCACCGCGAACTCCTACACCGTTGCACACTTCGTGCAGGCGGCCGCCGCACTCGGTCGGCGCTTCACAACAGAACAGGTGCGCCAGCGGGCGCTCCGCAGGATCGACACACTCCTCGCCATGGCCGTTCAGGGGGGGTGGGCGTATCCGTTCGACGTGCAGACGAAGACGTACTGGTACCC
>CADDZP010000405.1 GCA_902812475.1 Actinomycetota bacterium
GCGAGGCCCTGCGCGCCGCCCCGTGGCCCAAGGCTGAGGGCCTTGGCGGCCAGCATGAAGGCGCGGACGCCGGTGCCGGCGCGACGAGGCGTGCCCTCGGCGACGTCGTGCTCCTCGAGCTGGGCACGTTCTTCGCAGCCCCCTTCGGGGCGACCGTGCTGCGCGAGCTCGGCGCCCGGGTGATCAAGGTGGAACCCATCGAAGGCGAGCCGATGCGCAACCTGCTCCCGTTTCCTGAGGCGGGCGCGGCCAAGTCGCTTCAGGGCAAGGAGAGCATCGCTGTCGATCTGGGATCGGAAGAGGGCCAGGCCATCGTCCACGAACTGGCTCGGCGGGCCGACGTCGTGCTCCAGTCGTTCCGGGCCGGCAAGGCCGAGCAGCACGGCGTCGACAGCGCTTCGCTTCGCCGGCTGAACCCAAACCTGGTGTACCTCAACGCCCCGGGCTACGGCGTCGACGGCCCGTGCGGCGACCGCCCCGCCTACGCGCCGACCATCGGCGCCGGCAGCGGCTTGGTCATGCGCAACATCGGGCCCGCCATTGCCGAGCACCCGGGGATGTCGATCGAGGAGATCCGGGCCAACGCCACCCGCCTGATGAGCGCCGGCACGACCGAGTACGCCCAGGCCGACGGCATCTCGGCCTTGACCGTGGCATCGGCCCTGGCCCTCGGGCTGGTGGCCCGCGACCGCAGGGGCGTGGCCCAGACCATGCTCACCACCATGCTCACCTCGGCCGCCCACGCCCTGGCCGACGACACGGTCGAGCACGACGGACGCCCGCCCACGCCGGCCGCCGATCCCGAGCTGTTCGGCTACGGCGCCCGCTACCGGTTGTACGAGGCGGCCGACGGGTGGATCTACCTGGCGGCCCCGGCCGAGCGCGATTGGCAGGCTCTCACCGAGGCGTTGGCCGACCACGTCGACCTCTCGGAGATGCGCGACGACGACGCGCTGGCCGAGGTCCTGGGCGGCGTCTTCCGGACCAGGCCCGCCCAGCAGTGGGAGGACCACCTGCTGGCGCACGACGTCGGCTGCGTGGTGGCTCACGCCGAGCCTCCGGAGGTCGTGCTCCAGTCCGAGGAGTTTGCAGGCCCCGGCGGCGCAGACCTGCTGGTCCAAGTCGAGCACCCGACGTTCGGCGAGCACGTCCGGCTGAAGCCCTACGTGACGTTCTCGCGCAGCGAGTGCGTCGCCGAGCCGGGCTGCCTGCTCGGCCAGCACACCGACAAGATCCTGGGCGAGCTCGGCTACGACCAAGCGGCCATCGCCGACCTGCGCGAGCGCAAGATCGTCGCATGACCGGCCGATGAAGCTCGGCTCGATGGTGGGGATGCGAGACGATCCCCAGGCGTTCGCCGCGCACGCCAGACGGTTGGAGGAGGCGGGCGTCGACCACCTGTGGGCGGGCGAGGCCTACACGGCGGACGCCGTGTCGACCCTGGGGTTCCTGGCGGCGGTCACCCAGCGGGCCCGGATCGGCTCGAGCATCCTGCCCATCTACACCCGCACCCCGACCGTCCTGGCGATGACCGCCGTCGGCATCGACAAGCTCTCCGGGGGCCGCTTCATGCTGGGGCTCGGGACCTCGGGGCCCCAGGTCATCGAGGGATTCCACGGCGTGCCCTACGACCGGCCGGTGGGCCGCACGCGGGAGGTGATCGAGATCTGCCGGGCCGTGTGGCGCCGCGAGCGCCTCGTGCACCACGGCGCCAGCTACCACGTCCCCCTCCCCGAAGGGCAGGGAACCGGTCTCGGGAAACCCCTGAAGATCATGGACCATCCCGTGCGGGAGCGGATCCCCGTCTACATCGCGTCTCTCGGCGCCAAGAACGTGGAGATGACAGCGGAGGTGGCCGAGGGTTGGCTGCCTCTGCACTTCTGGCCGGAGGGAGCCGACGATGTGTGGGGCGCGGCCCTCAGGGCCGGCACAGCCAAGCGGGCGCCGGAGCTGCCACCGCTCGACATCGTTGCCGGCGGACCGCTGGCCATTGGCGACGACGTGGAGCACCTGCGCGACAACGCAAGACCGATGCTCGCCCTGTACTTCGGCGGCATGGGAGCGAGGGGCAAGAACTTCTACAACGACGTGCTTTGCCGCTACGGCTTCGAGAAGGAAGCCGACGGCATCCAGGACGCCTATCTCGGCGGCCGCAAGAAGGAGGCCGCCGCCATGGTCCCCAAGCAGCTGGTCGACGGCCTGTGCCTTGTGGGCGACGAGGCGTTCGTGAAGGATCGCATCGCCGCCTACGAGGAGGCGGGCGTCACCGTGCTCAACGTCCAGCCGGTCGGCCCCAACGGCACCAAGGACATCGAGACGGTCGCCTCCTGGCTCTCGTCCTGAGCGGTCAGGGCGACAGGTCGCGCACCCGCCGGGCCACGACCTCGTCGACGGCAAGGTCTTCGACGAGCACCGAGGCCGACTCGAAGCCGCGCTCGACGGCTTCCTGGTCTTGCAGGCCCGGCCACATCGTGGTGAGAGCTACCGAGTCGTAGGCGTCGTAGGCGAAGAACCGGTAGTCGTCCCACGCATCATCCAAGGTCGGCGGGTCAGCGAGGCCCCACCCCGCCAGACCGTCCAGGTACCGCTGGAGGAGGCGTCGCTCGTGGGCGCGGCGGTCGACGGTCTCCAGGCCGGCGAGGAAGTAGACGACTTCGCGGGTGCCACGCGTCCGGAACACCACTTGCCAGTCGAGGAGGCCGGCCCGGCCGTCGGGGAACGAGAACGTGTTGCCGAAGTGGGAGTCGCCGTGCACGAGCGTTTGCGGGCCGGACTCCCAGGAGCGGTAGAGCGCCTTGTCGTTGTCCTGCACCAGGCGCAGCATGCGGCGAACCGTCGGGCTCAGCGCCCGCTCGTCGGCCTCGGCGAGGAGCTTGGCTCGCACCCGGCGGAAGGCGAAGGCCAGCAGATCGAAGCCGGGGCGCCCGGTCATCGGCGCCGCCCATGCCAGGTCCTGGTGCAGGCGGGGCGACGCCCAGTAGCGGGCGTGGAGGGCGGCGAGCGTGTCCATCATGGCTTCGGCGTGGGCCACCGAGCAGGTGTCCTTGATGGTGTACGGCGTGGCCCCTTCCGCCACCAGGTCCTCGAGCACCAAGAGAAAGCGGGCGCCGTGGCCGGCATGGCCGGCGTACATGCGAGGCGCCATGTTCGGCAGCTCCGGGCGCGCCCGTCGGTAGAACTTGACCTCGTTCACCGCCATCCAGAGGGCAGCGACCATCGTGCGGTTCTTGGCCGACGACGCCGTCCCCTTCAGGAACAGCCGCTCGGG
>CADDZP010000406.1 GCA_902812475.1 Actinomycetota bacterium
CGTCGAATCTGGCCGGCCTGCGACAGCCGTCGTCACCCTGGGTCCCCGAGCCGAGTCGGCTCAGGCGCATGCTTCCGGTCCTGGAGCGCGTGGCGGTGGTCGTCCTGTTCATCGTCTTGGCCGTCGGGATCTGGGACCTGCAGCGGAGCCGCCCGGTGAAGAGGCCGAAGGCGCCGTCCCAGGCGAACATCATCTCCCAGAGCGCGCCGAACACGAGCCCGGCGCGGCCGCCGTCGACGGCACCCCCGGCGGGGTCGCTCTCCACCACACCCGTCAGCGATACCGGGTCGTTGGCCACGTACGCGACCGGGCGTGCCCAGTACGCCGTCGTCGTCCAGGCCACCGACGCCGAGTGCTGGATCCAGGTCCGCAGCGCGCCGGGCGGGCCGATCCTGTTCCAGGGGACGCTGCCGCCCGGGCAGAGCCAGCAGTTCCCGGCCTCGGGCACGCTGTGGGTGCGCGTCGGCAACCTCGGCCACGCCACGGTCGTCGTCGACGGCACACCGCTCGTCCTCCCCAACAAGCCGTCGTTCCCCTACAACGTCCTGCTCCGGACCTAGTGCCGGCTGGCTATTCGGGGTCGCCGCTGGCCAAGAAGCTCGGCATCCGCCCCGGCGACACTGTCGCCTTGCTCGGCGCGCCCGACGGCTTCGTCATCGAGCAGCTCCCCGGGGACGTCGACCTCCGACGCCGAGCTGGCGGCCGCGCCGATGTGGTCCTGCTGTTCACGACGAAGGGGAGCGACCTCGAGCGCCGATTCCCTTCGCTGGCGAAGTCGGTCTGGCCCGCCGGCAGCCTCTGGATCGCGTGGCCCAAGAAGTCATCCGGCGTCCCCGGCGACCTCGACGAGAACCGCCTCCGCGACATCGGCCTTCCCCAAGGCCTGGTCGACAACAAGGTCTGCGCCGTCGACGACGTGTGGTCAGGCTTGCGGTTCGTCTGGCGCAAGGAGAACCGCTAGCCGGCGCGTTCATATTGGCCGCTGGTCGCAGTCGTCAACTGCGGCGCCCAAGGGGGCGGGAACAGGGGCTCGTCGCACCATTTGTTCGCCTCGCCCGGGCTCGTGAACGGCCGCACGGGTTTCAAGGCGTGGAATGGTCGTGATCTGGCTGTCACCCGCCGAAATCACAGCCATACGGGCTTTTCAAATTCGTGAAGTCGTGCACAAGGGAGGGCGGAAAACCTGGACCCCCGTCCATGCCTCCCTCAGAGCCGCAGTTGACAACCGGGGTCAGCGACCCGCGCAACGAGCACTACGCGCGCAGAAGGCCTCGACCGGTGATCAAGGGCAGATCGAGAGCCGACAGCAAGCCCGGCGGCGCCGCGCAGACGGCGGGGATGGCGTTGAGCACCCGGGTGGCGGTGAGCCAGAGGCCGCCGGTGTTGTGGTCGCCGTCTTCGCCTTCCATCTGGAGGTCGATCTGCAGGTTGGGGTTGCCGCGCTGGATGACCCGGTAGCACCCCTTGCCCGTCGGCCGCGGCCACTCGGGCGCGGCGTCGTCGTGCATCCGAGTGACGTGCTCGACGACGATCCTGGGCTCGCCGCCGACGATGCCCTGGACCTCGAAGCGGAGGGCGGCGACGGTGCCCTTCTCGACCGTGCCGACGGCGGTGTCGAACGTCTCGTCTGCGGGCACGCGCTCGTAGGTCTCCCGCACGTCCTCGAGTTCGACCCCCAAGCCGGCGGCGAGCACCTGCACGACCGGACCCCACGCCGACGTCAGCACGCCGGGAAGGAGCAGCAGCGGTGTGTGGTCCATCGGCTGGCCGAAGCCCATGGTCCCGAACAGGACCTCGGGCTGCATGTACGTGTTGTAGTTGAGGATCTCCATCACCCGGAGTACGTCGATGCGCTGGGCGACGCCCGTCAACACCAGGGGCAGGAGGTCGTTGGCGAAGCCGGGGTCGATCCCCGACGTGAAGCACGACGCGTTGCCCTTCCGACAGGCGTCCTCGAGCCGCTCAACCGACGCCTTGTCGGCGGCGGGTGGATAGATCAGCGGGACGACCGACGTCGAGACGACGTTCTTGCCCGTCTCCAGGACCCGTGCCATGTCCTCGACCGCCTCGGCGGGGCGGAGATCGCCGGTCGCCATGTACGACACGGCATCGGCGTCCAGAGCGAGGATCTCGTCCACGTCGTTGGTGGCCTTGACGCCGACGGGGTCGAGACCGACGAGCTCCCCTGCGTCCCTGCCCGCCTTGTCGGCGCTGTGGACGAGCAGTCCGACAAGTTCGAGGTCGGGATGGCGGATGATGCCCTCGAGGGCGAGGTGCCCGACGTTGCCCGTTGCCCACTGGATCACCTTGTACGGCATCACGTTCTCCTTACGTGTCGAGACGGCCGACGGCGAGGCCGTCGTGGCGCCGATCAGAACCGCCCTCCAGCCATCCGTCGCCGTGGATGGCGACGACCTGGCCGACGCCGAACCAGTGGGTGCCGACGGGGTCGGCCACCACGTCGAAGCCCGCCGTACGCAGGGCGTCGTCCACGTCGTCTTCGAACCCGGGTTCGCGGGCGAGCACATCGCCCCCCAGCCAGAAGCCCCGCGGTTCGTCGAGCGCGGCCTGGGGATCGAGGCCGTGGTCGATGAGATGGGTCAGCACCTGGACCTGTCCCTGCGGCTGCATGGGTCCGCCGACGACGCCGAACACGGTCTCGGTCCGGCTCGCGCCACGTACGAGGCCGGGGATGATGGTGTGGAACGGCCGCTTGCCACCGGCGACGGCGTTGGCATGTCCGGGAACCAGCGAGAACCCGAAGCCGCGGTTTTGCAGGAACGTGCCCCCGGCCCAGATCCCCGAGCCAAACGCCATGAACACCGAGGAGATGAGGCTCACAGACATGCCGTCGGCCACGACCGCCGTGTACACGGTGTCGCGCGCCTCCCAGAACGGCGGGATGGCTGCGAAGTGCGGGTCGGCGACGTGGTCGTACGCCGCCTCCATACCGTGGCGGATGGCGGTCATCGTCCGGGCGACGGTCGCTGGATCGCGGAGCGGACCGAGCGGTTCAGCCGACAGCTCGTTGAGGGCAGCGAGTACGGCCGCCCCCTGACCGTTGGGCGGCAGCTCCACGACGGTGTGTCCGCGGTAGTCGGCGCTGATGGGGTCGACCCACTCGCCGCGGTGGCCGGCGACGTCGTCCAAAGCCAGGACACCACCCGCGGCTTTTACGGCGGCGACCGCCGCCTTTGCCCATGTGCCCTCGTAGTGGGCGGCTCTTCCGCCGGCGGCGACGGCGTCCACCCCGACGCCAACGG
>CADDZP010000407.1 GCA_902812475.1 Actinomycetota bacterium
CGCCCTCGTGCGCGCCGGTGCCGTCTTCGAGAAGGGGGTGATGATCGAGCGACCTAGCGAGCAGGTTCAGGAAGGCGCCGCGTGATCATGCGGAGATCCGCGTCCACAACTCTTGACAATTCCTCGTCCCAACAACGAGGACGCCTTCTACCTCACAGGCCGAGCCCAGCCAGCCGATGACACTGGCACGCGGATGGCGCTCACGCGGCAGTTCATGGAGGAACGAGCAGCGCTGGACATCGGCGCACCCAGCGACGAGCAGCGACCGTTCTCCTTCGACATCGCGTCCTGCCTTCTCACGCGCACGAGAGGCCACGGCGATCCGGAGCCTGTTCACACCATCTGGCGTGCGCCCTGACCGCCCCAGAACATCGCACTTCAGCCCTACGCCGCACCGACCCCGATCCCCGACCGCGGGACGCCCGATCCGGAGTGGGTCGGTCATGTCGGCAACCATTCGAAGCCGGCACTCTGTAGGGCTTTAGCAAAGGACGAACAACGGTGCGTTGGAAGTACCGTAGAGGCCGGTGCCCAGCGGCTTAGCCACCCTCGCCGCAGTATTCGTGTTGCCGTTGGCGGCGGTGGCGGTGGCGCGGATCCTCGGTGGGCTTGTTTTCAGGTGGTGGCCTGACCAGCACGCCGCCTTTCAGCGGCATTGGCTTTGGTCGATTGTCCCCGCGACGGCGATCTACCTGGCTGTCATCAGTTCCTGGTGGTTCGCGTTCCTTTGGGTCGCTGTTTCGGTCCTTGCAGTCCTGCTGTTGAAGCGAGCGGACTACTTCGGCTCGGGCAATGCGGACTGGACGCGCAGGCCGGACAAGCGGCGCGTGTAGGTGTCGGCAGGATTGCAAGACCGTGGAATACCGGCGCTACGAAGCGAATGACCTCCCGGGCGTCCTCGCGCTTTGTAAGGACGAGGACTGGCGGTCCCTGCCGGCTGATCCAGCCCGCGCCCATCGAGTACTGACAAATCCGGGCGTTACGTCCTACGTCGCGGTCGAGGAAGACGCGATCGTCGGGTTCATCTACCTCCTCAGCGACGGGGAGTTGCAGGCATACATCGCGCTAATGGCCGTCGCGGCGCCGCGTCGGCGTCAGGGGATCGGAACACGCCTGATTCAAGAGGCGTTCGCCGTGTGTGGCGCTGAGCGCGCGGACCTGCTGTCAGTCGCCGATGCCTTCTACGAACGACTCGTTCACGAACGTTGGGTCGGATTCCGCCTCCACCCACCCTTCGCGAACTGACACCGGCGCCAATTACCTCGCTGACAGCGCAGCACACTGATGTGGTTCCGAGTGGGCGCGCTGATGGGGCACGTGCCCCCAGAACATCCCGGCTTCCTGGAGCGACCACCTCGCCAATAGCGCCGTGGAACAGCAACGAGTCAGGTCCAGCGAAACGCAGACTTCAGCAGACCGATGAGCTCATCCGGCGACATCACCCAAATGCCGACGGACCGAAGTCTCTCCTGACGGCCTCGGACAACGAAGTCGTTCGGGTTGAGGGTGACAAACACATCTCCGCCGGTTCGCACATGGGCGCGGAGGTGCTCAACGTCGTAACGCTGGTTCGCCGTGAGAGTTGAGGCGGTCGGGAACAGGATCGTTTCCAACTCGTCTTTCATGTCCGGCCCGGCGAGGACGTCGGGACCGCCGAGCCGGCTAACACCGAGAGTGAACAGTCCGGGGTGAGGAGGCAACGTGGCCGCCTTGGACACGCGCGCCTCGCCCTTCAACTCAGCGAGCATTGCGTCGGAGCGCTGGAGCACAAGTTTCCCCTCCCGAGCCCAACGCTCCAACCGGTTGAGGTCATCGTTCTGTGCACGAGCATTGATGCAGCCGGTGTCGAGCGAGATCCTGTACGGGGGGCGCTCGAAGTCGGCCCATTGCTCAAGCGTGAACGGCCACCCACAGTCGCGGCAAGCGGTCGCGCCGTGCGCGTTCTTACACCCGCACCTGACACACTCGAATTCCGCGGCGGTCATGGTCCGCAAAACGCTAACGGCAGCGACCGGCGTGTCCCCGACCGCCGGCTCCCTGTCACTCGTCGGCCGACCCAGAATCGCGTTCTGATGGGTGCGGTGTTTGTCGTCGTTTCTGGACCCCCGGCGAGCGGAAAGTCGACTATCGCGCTCTCAGTCGCGCGCGAACTTGGTCTCCCGCTCATCGCCAAGGACACTGTTAAAGACGCGCTGATGTCCGTGCTTCTGGTGCCTGACGTCGAAACGTCGAGGCAACTCGGGCAAGCGGCCGTCACGGCAATAATGGCGGTCGCAGCGGAGTCTCCTCTCGGGGCAGTCATGGACAGCAACTTCCATAGATCTGCAGCGAGAGACAGCCTCGGTTCGCTCCCGGGAGCGGTCGTAGAAGTCTTCTGTCGATGCGACCGGTCCGTCGCCATTTCTCGCTACCGGGGTCGAGCTGGCACCCGGCATGCCGGGCATTTTGATTCGGTCCGGACAGACGACGAGATCTGGCACTCCGAAGTCGCTGAACCCGTTGCCGGCGGGTGGCCCGTCATCGAAGTCGACACAAATAGCAACGTCGGTCTCCCGAGCGTGGCCAAAGCCGTCAGAGACGGCGCATCTCGAGGTTGACATCGGTTCAGCAACCGACGTTCAGCCGTGCCGGAACCCACGAGCGCCGTCGGCGAGGCACCGGTCGCCAGCCGCCTGCTACGTGCCGGCAGCATCGGGAGCGAACGCAGATCGTGCTCGATTCGCCACTTTGCCGATCAGCTCCTCGTGTGGGGCGTTGCCTTCAGCGAACATCGCGACCTGCAGCGCTGGGCCATGGGACCGATGTCGTTCCATGAGCTCAGCCGTCACTGGCTGCACGACGTAGTGGATGTGTACTGGGACTCCGTCGGCATGGGACCAGAGGCAGTTGTAGACCTGCTCGGCGGCGACGAGCTCGCCAGCGACAGTCGATGCGAGGCGGAGAAGAGGCCCGAGTTCGGATGCTTCGTCGTCGGTGAGAGCTCCGACGCTGGTCACGTGGCGCCGAGGCTTCACGATCAACGTCCCGAGGCCAAGCGGGCCGACGCAGTGCTCCACCAGCCAGTACGTCGTCTCGTGGATGCGGCCGCCCGGAAGCGGCAGCGTTCCGTCGGCGAGATCGCACGCGATGCAGTTCCCCACGACCGCATTCTCACTCACAGTTGACCAACGCGTTCCCTGCCGCGGGCTCTGAGCCTTGTTCCTGACAGTCAATCGGCACGCTGTCCAACGCGGAGGACCCCGAGGTAGCGGCGAGGCA
>CADDZP010000408.1 GCA_902812475.1 Actinomycetota bacterium
GACCACAGCTGGCCTGGGTTCCCTACGTCGCTCAGCAGGGCGGCCACGGCGACGAGCGTGCCGACCGCCATCGCCACGTTGGCCGGCTTGACCCGGTGCACCTCTTGCAACTGCGGCGTACCGACCCGCGCCGCCTCGGCGGTCAGCTCGCGGATGCGGTCGAGCTGGCGCTTCAGCGTCCGCCGCGATGTCGACGAGCGCACGGCCGGCGACAGCGCCGCCGTCTGCATCAGGGGAAGCGCGCGGGCGAGCGCGTCGGCACCCTCCACCTTGGCGGCGGCGGCCACCGCCCTCTCCTCCCCGACCACCAGCGCGGTCGTCACAAGCAGGTCGACGACGTCCCTCATGGCGGCGTTGGCCCGGGCCGACGACAGCGTCGACGACACCTCGAACTCGATGATGGCCGGCATGACGACGCCACTGTCGGGGTCGGTCACGGCGGCCACGTGGCGTCCGTCGAGAGAGCCGTGGGCGACACGCGCCCGCCGGTGCAGCAGCTGGAGCTGCTGCCAGAGCGTCTCGAGGAACCTGTCGCTGATGCCGCGCTTGTCGAGATCGACAAGGCGCTTGCCGGTGAGCCGGCGCTCGACGAGCACGGCGGCCTTGGGCCCGGCCTGTCCGGCCACCACAACTTCGTTGGTCCGTACGCCGGCGTCGCGGGCGAGGAGCGTGACGTAGGCCTCGTGCTCGACCTGCTGGAGCCGGGTGAGGTACAGCATCGGACCCGAGTCCTTGTAGAGGATGAACCGGTAGAGCTTGTTGGCCAGCTGGGCGTCGACCTCGTCACGTCCGATCACGCGGACAGCGATCGGCCCGTGCTCGTCACGACCGAGCATGAGCGTCGAACCGTGCGGCTGCTTGGACGCGAGGTGCAGGCCGCGCGCGTCGACGCCCAATTCGGCCAGCGCCGCTGTGACCTGGTCTGAAGTCGGGCGTCCGCCGGGGGAACCGAAGGCCAGATGGATGACGGCCGCCACGCCGATGCCGAGCACGATGGCGCCGACGATGTCGTTCGGCAGCGCCGTGCCCAGGTAGAGGGCGGACACGGCGGCGAACACGATGACCAGGTGCCCCAGCCGGCGCGTCGGTCTGGTGAGGTACGGCGCGGCGGTGGCCACGACGGCGACGACGACCGCCAGACGAGCGACGGGGAACTGCGGGGGGACGCCGCGAACGTGGGTGACGGCGCGCAGGCTGGCACTGAGGCCTTCCCCGGCGACCCAGGTGCCGATGATCTTCGCCACGCCCCACGCGCCCACGCCGGCGATGAGCAGGTCGCGGGCCAACCGGGGTCGACGGCCGATTACCGCGGCCGCGAACGCCAGCCCGACGGCCCACAGCGTGCCCGTCGCGTACAGGGCGCGGAATACCGAGGACAGCTCGCTGGGAAGGTCGTTCACCAGCTGGAACAGGTCGAGCTCGAAGGTGCTCGGGTGGGCGGCGCGCACTGTGAGAACGACGAGGACGGCGGTGGCGACGGTGAGCCGACCCCAGTCGACCAACCGGCGCCGGTACGGCTCCTCCGAAGCCGGGCCGAACGTCCCGAGGCGCCAGTGGGCGACGCTCGTCAGCCGGCGGCGAGGCCACTTCTCGCCCGGCCGCGGCACCCCCACCGGCGGCGGTGGCGCCGTAGTGCGCTGAGCCTCGTCGGTGGACGCCACGGTTTCCCGCACGGAGTCTGTCACCACTTTCGCTCTTACCCGCTGCGCCATGATGGTCGGGACGTGGCCATCTCGACCGACCATGACGTCAAGGGGCTGACCGCAGCCGACGTCGAGGCGCGCCGGGGCCAGGGCCTCGGAAACGAGGAACGCCTGCCGACGTCACGGTCGATCGCCCACATCCTGCGGGCCAACGTCCTCACGCGCTTCAACGCCATCCTCGGCGCCCTGTTCGCGGCCATCGTGATCGTCGGTCCGTTCCAGGACGCCCTGTTCGGCATCGTCTTGGTGGCCAACACGGCGATTGGAGTGGCGCAGGAGATTCGCACCAAGCGCACGCTCGATCGTCTGGCCGTGCTGGCTGCGCCGCATGTCTGTGTTCGCCGAGACGGCGGTGTGTCGACGCTCCGCGCCGAACAGCTCGTGGTCGACGACGTCGTGGAGCTCGGCCCGGGCGACCAGGTGCCGCTCGACGGCATCACCCTCGATGGCTACCTCGAGGTGGACGAGTCGCTGCTGACCGGTGAGTCCGACCCGCAGGCCAAGGAGCCCGGCCACGAGCTGCTCTCGGGGAGCTTCGTGAGCTCGGGATCAGGCGTCTACCGCGTGACCAAGGTCGGCAGCGACTCCTACGCCAATCGCCTGGCGTCCGAGGCCCGTCAGTTCAAGGTGGCCAGCTCGGAGCTGCAGGACGGCATCAACCGCATCCTGCAGATCGTCCAGTGGCTGATCATCCCCGTCGCCGCCCTGCTCATCACCAGCCAGGTCATCGGGCACAGCGACCTCGGCGATGCCGTGCGCAGCTGTGTGGCCGGCGTCGGCGCCATGGTCCCCGAGGGCCTGGTGCTGCTGACCAGCGTCACCTTCGCCATCGCCGTCGCCCGTCTGGCCCGGCAGCGGGTGCTCGTCAGGGAGCTCCCCGCCGTCGAGGGCCTGGCCCGCGTCGACGTCCTGTGCATGGACAAGACGGGCACGCTCACCACGGGCGCCATCGTGGCGGAGAGCTTCGACCTCATCGACGGCAACACCCCCCAGCCCGTCGAGGATGTGCTCGGTGCACTCGCCGCGAGCGAGGCCCGCCCCAACACCACGCTGCACGCCATCGGAGGCCGGTGGCATGCGCCGGCCGGTTGGCAGGCGCAGGCGACCGTCCCGTTCTCGTCCGCTCGCAAGTGGAGCGGCGCCGATTTCGGCAGCCGGGGCGCGTGGGTCTTGGGCGCGCCGGAGATCGTGCTCGGCGCGGCCGACGGAGACGGCTCTCAGGCTCTGCGCCAGCGCGTCGACCACGAGGCGGCGGGCGGGCGGCGGGTCGTGCTCGTCGCCACGGCGCCGCCGGGATCGTTGGCCGACGCCGCGTCACTCGATTCGACAGCGCCGCCGCCCGCAGGCGTACACCCCGTCGCCCTCGTGCGTCTCGCCGACGAGATCCGCGGCGACGCCGCCGAGACCCTCGCCTACTTCCGGCGCCAGAACGTCGAGCTGAAGGTGATTTCTGGGGACTACGCCGCCACCGTGGGGGCCATCGCCGCCAGCGTGGGCGTCGAGAGCGCCGACGATGCCGTCGACGCGCGCGGCGTCGACGACGACGAGCTGGCGT
>CADDZP010000409.1 GCA_902812475.1 Actinomycetota bacterium
GCCCATGCCTGGCCCAAGACGCCCTCGTGGGGGTCGCCGAAAAAGACCGTCTTGGTAAAGCCGTCGACCGTCCCGGCTCCGGCGTCGGAGATCTGCTGGGCAAGGCTCTCGGCGTTGGCCTGCTCGCGGGCTGTCTTGCAGGCCTGCAGGACAACCAAACTTGAATGCCCCAGCTGCTCAGGCAGACCTTTCACGATCGCCTGGATCGGCGTGTTGTACCCCTGAAGGCAAGCGTCAGCGCCAAATCCGCCAAGCAGGGAGGCATCGTCGTTGGTCGCCGGTGTCGCTGCGGCGAACCAGAGGAATCCACCGGTGTACGTGGTCTCAGGGGGCTGATTGCACCCCGAATGACCAACGAAGTAGAAGACCGCGTCGTCAGCCGCGTTGCCGTACGCGTCCTCTGCCGTCGCCGTCGTATACACGTGCGAGTCGTAGCCCCGCCGGGCGGTTGCCAGCGCGCAGTAGCTGGCCCCGGGTGCGCCGTTCAGGTCGTCGAAGGGGGCAGGGCTGGCGGGGAGACTCTGGTAATCAGGCTCGTAGCAGTCGGCGCGCGTCAGCGGCGGCACGGCGGCCCCGAAACTGGCGGTGACCATCTCGTCGGCGCGCATCGTCACCGTGCAGGTGTCGGTCCCCGGACAGCCGGCGCCATACATGCCGTTGAAGGTCGAACCGGGGGCCGGAGTCGCGGTGAGCGTGACGACGGTTCCGTCGGCGTATGCGTGCGAGCAGGCCGAGCCGCAGTCGATCCCGGCGGGCGAGCTCGTCACCGTGCCAGAGCCCGAGCCGGTGAGGCCGACGGTCAGTGTGCGCTGCCCGCCGCCGGGCGTTCCGACGAGGACTCCGCCGGCGCGGTCGACGGCGACGCAGAGCGACGTCGAGGCGCACGAGACGTGGGTCAGGTACGTGGCGCCGTCGATGTTCTCGATCGTCCACGCCGCCGCTCCGCCGGTTGGATTCGAGGAGGTGACGACATCGCCGCCAGCCCCATCGGCGGCAACGCAGAGCGGGCCCGGTGCGCAGGAAACGTCTCCCAGCGATGCTGAGCCAGGGATGTCCGTAACGGTCCATGCTCCCGCTCCGCCGGTCGGATTGGTCGAGGTGACGACGTCGCCGGCGTTGTCGACGGCGACGCACAGCGCGGTCAAGGGGCAGGAGATCGCATCGAGTTGGGCGCTGTCGACGTTCGTGGTCGTCCATGCCCCCGCTCCGCCGGTCGGATTGGTCGAGGTGACGACGTTGCCGGCTAGATCGACAGCGATGCAGGCCGCCGACGAGGCGCAGGAAACGTCGGTGAGTGCCGGGGCGCCGGCGAGCGTGGCGCCCGTCCAGGCTCCCGCTCCGCCGGTCGGGTTGGTTGTCGAGATGACCTTGCCGGTCAGGTCGACGGCGACACAGAGCGCCACGTAGGGACATGAAACGCCCCACAGCTTGGTCGTGCCATCGATCGTTGCCGGGGCGCTCCACGCTGCCGCTCCACCGGTCGGGTTGGTCGAGGTGACGGCGTGGCCCGCGTCGTCCACGGCTACGCAGAGCGCGGTTGAGGCGCAGGAGATGTCGGTGAGCGAGTTGCCGCCGTCGACGTTTGCAGCCGACCAGGCGGCGGTCCCGCCGGCCGGGTTAGTCGAGGTGACGACGTTGCCGGCGTTGTCGCCCGCGACGCAGAGCGAGGACGTCGGGCAAGCGATCGCCAGGAGCTGGTGAGCGCCGTCGATGTTCGCCGGCGCAGACCAGGAGAGCGCTGCGGCGGCCTGGCCGGCAGCGGGTCCGAGCAGCGCCAGAGTCACGCCGGCGAGCACTACCAGCCCGCGGCGCGCCTTCCCCACCCGTGGCGGCGAGGCCCTCAAGGGGTTTTCCTAGCAGCCCTTCTTGGTCTTGATGGTGATCGAGCTCTTCCCGATGGTCTTCGAGCCCTCCACCAGCTTCAGCTTGTATTTGGCCGGCTGGAAGCCCTCCGCCCCGATCCCGAACGTCGTGCGGAAGCTCCCGCTCTCTCTCCACGTCTCGGGCAAGGTCGCGTACCGCTTGGCGCCGGCTGTCCACACCTCGGTGTAGTCCTTGCCCTTCTTGGCGCCGTGGACCTTGCCGGTGGCACTGAGGCTGTCGACGCGGTGAGAGCCACAGGCCTTGAAGGTGGCGCCCGGACTCACCTTGTGCGCCTTGCCGTCGCTCGTCTGGACCTTCCAGGCGGGGATCTTCACCTGGGTGGCCGCGCTCGCCGCGGCTGGGATCGCCACGAGCATGCCGAGCGCGACAAGCAGCCAAGCTGCGCGGGCCTGCTGTCTCATCTGTCTGCTCCTTTCGGACGCCTCGCGCCCGGCCGAGCCTCCCTACGCGGTCGAACCTACCACTGCCAGACGCGCCCATCGCCGGCGGCCGGCAGCTACGGGATGCCGCCGTCTCCGTACTCGTCGTGGCGCCGCACCCACATCGGCCGCGTCGGGCTCTCGTCGCGGCCCTTCGGCGTGCGGTCGAGCAGTCCGTAATACGCCATCGCGGGCTCAAGTCCGCGCGCGGTCGTCACATAGGTCCGGTACACCGTCCCATCCTCCAGCGCGTACACGCTGAGGCCCGGCCCCTCGGCGACGTAGCTGGCGACATCCGTGCCGCACATGCGGGCGTTCTGCTCGACCGTGGCCGGAATCTCGCCGTCCAGAAATGGCTTCAGCTCCTCCTCGGTGTAGAGGAAGCCGAGGTCGCGGTTGAAGTCGCTGCCCCCGCTCGAGACCCACTCGATTCGCCAGCCCATCCGCTCCCTGTAGGCGAGCAGCTTTTCCAGCGGTGCCCGGGAGGCGAGCAGCAGCGTCGTGTCCTTGGCCTTCAGGTGCGGGACCTGCGGCGCGAGCGTGTCGGCGATCGAGGAGCAGACCGGACACCCCGCCTCATAGGACGGGCCGAACATGAAGTGGTAGACGACCAGCTGCGAGCGGCCGCCGAAGAGCTCGGCGAGCCCCTTCGTGCCGTCCTCGGCCTCGAAGCGGTAGTCCTTCCCGACCTCGACCCAGGGCAGCTCGCGCCGCTTTGCGGCGAGCTCGTCGCTGCGCCGGGTGAGCTCCTTCTCCTCCTCGAGCAGCGCCTCGCGCGCCGCCTGCCACTCCTCCTGCGTGCCGACCCTGTGTTCGCTCATCAGTTGCTGCCTCCTCGTCCAGCAAGGCGAAGTCTTACGACTCCGAATCTCGTCCGTGGGCCCGGTCCACGTGGACCGGGCGATGGCCATTCGCCGAGCTGGTCTGGATGCGCTCTGCGCTC
>CADDZP010000410.1 GCA_902812475.1 Actinomycetota bacterium
CGACCGCCTGCACGACCGCATGCCGGTGATCGTGGCCCGAGAGGCGTGGGATGTGTGGCTCGGCGCCGGGGCGGCCGTCGACGAACTGGAGGCACTGCTGCGGCCGCCGCCTGTTGCGCCGCTCGACGTGCGGCCGGTCAGCACGCGCGTCAACGACGTCCGCAACAACGACCCGTCGTTGCTGGACCCTGTGCCCTCACCCCCCGAACCCTTGCCGCTGTTTTAGGTTCGTCGCCATGCCCGGCGGCGACAGCGTGACCATCGAGGTCGGGGGACACGACGTCGTCATCTCCCACCCCGAGAAGATCTTCTTCGACGAGCGGGGCGACACCAAGCTCGACCTCGTCCGTTACTACCAGTCCGTCGAGGGCCCGCTGCTGGCCGCCATGGGCGGCCGGCCCGTCCTCATGCAGCGCTTTCCCAACGGGGCGTCGGGGTCGTCGTTCTTCCAGAAGCGGGTGCCGGACACCAGACCCGACTGGTTGGAGACGACGATCGTGTCGACGCCGAACGGGACCACCTCACGCGCCCTCGTCGCCGCCGACCTGGCCCACGTGCTGTGGGCCGTGAACATGGCGTGCCTCGGCTTCCACGTGTGGCCGAGCAGGGCCGACGACCCCGAGCACGCCGACGAACTTCGTATCGACCTCGACCCGTCGCCGGGTGTCACGTTCCCGATGGTGCAGGAGGCGGCCCACGAGGTGCACGGACTCCTCGACGAGGTCGGCGTCCTGGGCCTGCCCAAGACCACCGGCAACCGGGGCATCCACGTGTACGTGCGCCTGCTCCCGGAGTGGACGTCGTTCGACGTCCGCGCTGGCGCGGTGGCGGTGGCGAGGGAGCTCGAGCGGCGCCGGCCTGACCTGATCACCGCCGCCTGGTGGAAGGAGGAGCGGGGCACGCGGGTGTTCGTCGACTTCAACCAGAACGCCCCCCACAAGACGGTGTTCGGGGCGTGGTCGGTGCGCGCCCGCCCCGGCGCCCAGGTGTCGACGCCGTTCGGGTGGGACGAGCTCGACAGCGTCGACCCCAACACCTTCACCATCCAGACCGTGCCCGCCCGCGTGGCGCAAAGCGGCGACCCGTGGGCGCCGATGGAGGGCAGTCCGCAGTCGCTCGATCCCCTGCTGGAGATGTACGAGCGGGACATCGCCAACGGCCTGCAGGACGCGCCGTGGCCGCCCGTCTACCCCAAGATGCCCGGCGAGCCCCCCCGGGTCGCCCCCAGCCGGGCCCGCAAGGAACCCTAGCTGCCCCTGGCTACCCCTGGTCTCGCCTCCGCTTCGCCCGGCTCGCTCGGGGTCAACGGAACACGCCGGTGTGGCCGAGGGAGTAGCGGCCGGGCTGGGGGTACACGCACAGCCCGTGGGGCCCGCGGCCGACGGGGATGCGGGCCAGGACGTTCCCGGAGTCGGTGTCGATGGCGTAGACGACGGAGTTGTACCGGCCCGACAGCCACAGCACCTTGCCGTCCGACGAGACGCCGCCCATGTCGGGGCTGCCTCCGCCGGGGATGTGCCAGGTCTTGGAGACGCTGCGGGTGGCCAGGTCGACGAGGGAGATGGTGCCCTCACGGCGGTTGGAGACGTACATGATCTTGGAGTCCCGGCTCACGTACAGGCCGTGGGCGCCCTTGCCGGTGGGCAGGAACCCCAGCTCCTTGAACGTCTCGCCGTCGACCATGTACACGCCGCCCGCCACCTGGTCGGCCACGTAGAAGACCTTGCCGTCGGGTGACGTCTTCACGTCCTGGGGCATGCCGCCCGAGCGCAGCGGGAGGCGGCCCATCACCGACTGGTCGGCCACGTCGACCTTCAGCACGGCGCCGGCGAACTCGCAGCTGGCGATGAGGTAGCGGCCGTCGGCGGAGAAGTCCATGTGGTCGATGCCCCTGCACGGCACCGCCAACGACTTCTTCAGCTCCATGGTGTGGGCGTCGCGGAAGTCGAGGCGCTGGAGGCGCTCGGCCACGACGATGGCGTACTTGCCGTCGGGCGTGAAGTACATGTTGTACGGGTCGTCCACGGGGATCGCCGCCCCGGGCTTGCCCGTCTTGGGGTCGATCGGCGTGAGGGTGTTGCCCAGGTCGTTGGTGGCGTAGAGCGTCTTCAGGTCCCACGAGGGCACGACGTGCTGAGGCTGGCGGCCCACCGGGAAGTGCTCGATGACCTTGAGGGTGCCTGGGTCGATGACGTCCACCGTGTTGCTCTCGGAGTTGGGCACGTAGACCAGGTTCCTGAAGTCCTTGACCTCGGGGCTGAGCTGGTTCGGGCGATCGGCGGCGTAGATGTCGTTGGGGTCGAGCAGCGGCGGCATGCCGGGCAGGGCTCCGGCCATCGAGGCGACGGTCGACGACGTGGCCCCGGTGACCGACGGGCTCGACGTGGTGCGGTCGGCGCTCGCCTTCTTGGAGGCGCCGCCGCCTGAACACGCAGCCGCGGCCACCGCCAGGCAGGCGGCGACCGCCGCGAGGCGACGCACTACGCCAGGGCCTCGACGTGTGCGGGCAATGCCCGGGCGGCGCCGCCGAGCATGGGTCGGATGCGACGGGCCGACACGACGACCAGGGCGATCAGGGCGACGGCCTCGCCCACCGGTACGACGTGGGTCGCCACCGTCCCGACCAGATGGTGGAGCACGGCGCTGGGATCGCCTGGCCGGTCGACGTAGATCACGGCGTAGACGGCAGCCTGGGCAGCGGCCAGCAGCGCGAGCCGCGAGCGCCAGGCGAGGGCCAGGACGGGAATGGTCCAGCCCGCATACCAGGGCAACACGTAGGCGGCACCGAGCAGGTAGATCATCCCGGCGGCGCCGGCGGCGACCGCAGGGTCGACGTCGCCCAGCCTGGCGGCGACGACGACGGCAGCGATCACGACCACCACGCCGACGGCTGCGACCGACAACGCATGGGCGACGGCGGAGGCACCGACGCCGAAGAGCTGCCGCTCCGTCCATGACACCGGGAAGCTCCACAGCGACGCCTTGCTCCGGTAGGCGGACGCGTCCTGCAGCGGGCCGAGGACGGCAGTCCCGCCCGCCAACGCGTAGCCCACCACCGTCGTGCCCGCAGCGACGAAGGCGGCTCGGGCACCGGGTCGCCATCCCTGCCGCGCCACGAGCCAGGCGATGACGGCGACCGCAGGAAGCACGGCCGCCACCTTGACGAGGACGGCCATGGCGAGCAGGAAGCCGGCGAGGGAAGGCCGCCGTTCGAGCGCCATGACGACGGCGCCCAGAAG
>CADDZP010000411.1 GCA_902812475.1 Actinomycetota bacterium
CCTTGGTACGGTCGGCATCGCAAGGAGAGCGGTTAAGGCCAAACTGTCCTGAGGGCAGCCTCGAAGTAGGTCGGCCCGACTCGACAGGCAGAACAAGATCTCACCGACCGGACGCCACCGGGCGAGCGCCGGGAAAACGCTCCGGGGGCCATCGACTTCCCGGCGCCCCCGGTAACGTCGGGTGAGTGAGTGTTGATCGCGAAGCGATCCTGCGGCTGCTCGACTCGTCCCGGCTCGCACCGGACGACGTGGTCGACCTCCTAGCCGATGCCGGCGCCGGCCTTGGCGCCGGGGAAACCGTCTTGTACCTGGTCGACTATGCCCAAAGCCGGCTGGTACCGGTTCGGGCAAAGGGCCGAACAGGACAAGCCGAGGGGCTGGCCCTGGAAGGGACGATGGCGGGCCGCGCCTTTACCACCCAGGAAGTCGTGGTGGCCGAACCCTCGCATGAGCTTGGCCGACGGACCTGGATTCCGGTTATGAACGGGGCCGACCGTCTCGGTGTCCTCGAGGCGACGCTCAGCGAGACCGGCGACGGCCGGTCGCTCGGTCTGCGGAGACTGGCGGCCTTGGCCGGTCGGCTCGTGGTCACGGCCGGTCAGTGCGGCGACGGCTTCGCCTTGGTCCGGCGGCGGCAGGAGATGAGTCTGGCGTCGGAGATGCAATGGCACCTCCTTCCCCCGCTCACCATGGCCGCCGGGAACGTCGCAATAGCCGGCTTTGTCGAACCGACCTACGAGGTCGGCGGCGACGTTTTCGACGGCGCCATCAATCGAGACCTCGCCCACGTGGCGATCTTCGACGCCATGGGTCACTCGCTCTCGGCCAGCGTGCTGTCGTCGGTCGCGGTCGCCGCCTACCGCCACGCCCGCCGCTCCCATCTCGACTTGGAGGCCAGCATCAGACACGTTGACAGCGCGCTGTCGAGCCAGTTTGACGCCGACCGGTTCGTGACGGCGCAGCTGGCCACGCTCGAACGCGATGAATCGGCCTGGGTTTACTGGAGGCTCGCGCGCTTTGGTGTTGCCGGCTGGTCGTTGACGACCGAGCCGGTGTGATTGTGCACCGGCTGGGGAGGCGATGGAAGGGTGGATGTTCAGCCGTCCAGGTCGGTGTGGGCGACGGGCTCGTCGCAGTGGGGGCAGAGCCCGCCGGGCCCGATCCGACGGCAGAAGAGCTGGCACTCCTCGCAGCGGCGGGTGCCGAGGTAGCGCTGCTCGCACGATGGGCACTCGTAGACGGTGGTATCGGGACGGGCGAGGATGGCTGGGGTGACTGCCGGGTTGGCGTGGCGGGCCCGCCAGGCGGCTTGTTTGCAGGCGTCGGAGCAGAAGCGGCGTCGCCCGGATGGGGCGAAGGGTGCGGTGCACCAGGCGCAGGGGACCATCAACCTATCGTAACGCTATCGTATCGGATGGGGGGTGGGGTCAGGCGGCGTCGGGACGGCGCTGGCGGCGCTCCCAGTCGGTTTCGACCTCGGCGGGCGTGCGGTCGTTCAGTTCTCCATGGATCCGTTCCTGATTGAACCAGCTGACCCAGGCGCAGGTGGCGACCTCGAGGTCGTCGAGGCCCTTCCAGGGACCGCCGTTGTCGGCGAGGACGGCGGGGTTGCGGACCATCTCGGCTTTGAACAATCCGATCGTCGTCTCCGCCATCGCATTATCGAAGGAATCCGCCACGGTCCCGATCGAGGGCGCGGCGCCGATCTCGTCGAGGCGATCGGTGTAGGCAATGGCCGTATATTGCGACCCGGCGTCGGAATGACAGATGAGCCCGCCCAGATCGCTGCCCCGGCGGGTCCAGGCCGCCATGTTCAAGGCGTCGATGACCAGGCTGACGGCCATGGTCCGGGCCGCTTTCCAGCCAACGATCCGGCGGGAGAACACGTCCAGGATGAAAGCGACGTAGACGACGCCCGACCATGTCGAGCAATAGGTGAAGTCGGCGACCCACTTGCGATTGGGTCGGGTGGCGGTGAAGTCCCGTTGGAGCAGATCCGGGGCCCGCACCGCCTTCGGGTCGGGGCGGGTCGTGAACCGCTTCTGTGCCCTCGTCGTGCCCCGGATACCCATCTGGCGCATGAGCCGGGCCACCTGGTCCCGGCCCACCTCCAGGCCAGCCTTGCGGGCCGCCACCCACAACTTGCGCCGGCCGTAGACCGAGTAGTTCCGCTTCCAGATCTCCCGCAGCTTCGGGATCAGTTCGGCATCGCGGCGGGCCCGGGCCGACGGCTTGCGACACTTGACGTCGTAGTACGTCGAGGGGGCGACCTCCAGAACCTTGGCGATCGGCTCGACCCCCCATCGCCGCCCATCGGTCGTCCGGTCCCGATGAGCGTCGATGAACGCCACTACCTGCGCTGTCGGCGGTCGAGCTCCGCCCCGAAGAAACTGGCCGCGGCCTGGAGGATCTCGTTGGCCCGGCGGAGTTCCTTCACCTCCTTGCGGAGCTGGACCAACTCGTCGTGCTCCTCGGTCGACACCCCCGGCCGCTGGCCGGCGTCGACCTCGGCCTGCTTGACCCACGTCCGCAGCGACTCCACTCCCACCCCCAGCTGGCGGGCCACCCGGGCCACCACCCCGGTATCAGCCGGGTCCGCTCGGCGCAGGTCCTGCACCATGCGCACGCCCCGCTCCTTCAGCTCCGACGGGTACCGCTTCTGCGACGACTTGACCGATGACGAATCACTCGATGACGGACTACTCGACGACGGCTTGCTCGATCCCATGACTCCATCCTCGCTTCCAAGGTATGGAGCCTCCGGGGATCCCAGGCCGATTCAGACCAACCGCGGCCTATCGCCCTGGCAGCGACACCTGCTCGCCGAGCTGCGCAGCCGACCCCGTCCTCTCCCCCACAAGAAGGTCCGTGGTCGCAGCACCTGACCTATGCTCGATAATCTCCCGGCCTGGAGCAGGGACTACTCGGGATCGCCGGTTCTGGCGCCTGCAGCAAGCGGAGTTCAGGTCGCTGTTCTGTGCGTCTCGGGCCGCGGGAGCGGTTGGTGGTGCCACCAGAACCCAGACCAGCCGGGTCCTTACGACCGTCGGCGGATCGACGGTGGACGACCGGCAGGCTTGACCGCGTAGGTTCGCAGATGGGCGATTGCCGCGTCGAGGGCCACTTCGACGGGGACGGTGGTCCGTGTCGTCTTGGCCAGCAGGAGTCCGCCTTGGAGTGACGCCAGAATTGCCAAGGCCAGTTGGCTCAGGTCGGCGTCTGAGCGCAACTCTCC
>CADDZP010000412.1 GCA_902812475.1 Actinomycetota bacterium
CCCCAGGACACCATCCTGACCACCGCCTTCGGCGTCATGTGGCCCGACGCACCCCACCGCGTCCTCAAGTCATGCGTCGACGCCGCCAACGCCATCACCGAAGAGACGGTCGGCGAACTCGTGATGGGCGAGATGAGCATGCCGCTGCCGAAGTTCGCCGTGCCGTGCCCCGGCCGCACGACGACCGGGACCATCGCAGCCATGGCCCTCTACGCCGGCCAGTCGGTCGGCGCCGTGACGCGCACACAACCCGCGGCCGACATCGTCCGAGAGCTCACTGCCGAGCTGCCCGAGCGCTAGCCCCAGCGCTAGCCGATCAGCACTCCGGGGTTCAGGATGCCGGCCGGGTCCAACGCCGACTTGGCCGCGGCCAACGCCCGGGCGAAACCGTCGGGCCGCTGCTGGTCGTACCAGCGGCGGTGGTCGCGGCCGACGGCGTGGTGGTGGGTGATCGTCCCTCCGAAGGACAGCACGGCATCGGACGCGGCGGCCTTCAGCTCTTCCCACTGCGACAGCTGCGACCGGTCGCGGCCCGGTGCGAAGAACGAGAAGTACGGCGCCGGTCCGTCGGGGTACACGTGGGTGAAGCGACACGTCACCCACCCGCCGCCGCACACGTCCGCCAACGCCTTCTCGACCGCAGCGGTGACACCGGCGTGAAGGTCCTCGAAGCGGTCCCACGTCACCGCCGTCTCGAACGTGTCGACGATCACGCCGAGCGACACCAAGGCGTCCCGACCGTAGGGCGCCCGCAGGAACGAGTTCTTCCACGCACCCACGGCGCCCTCGGACGAGGTCTTCACGCCGTCGGGAATCGTGCCGCCGAAATCCGAGCACAGCTCGACGGCCCGGCTGATCCAGGCGTCGACGGGGTGGTCGGCCGACTCGAAGCCGAGCACCAACAAGGCAGAACCATCGTCGACGCCGGCCGAGAGCATGGCCTCGCCGGGGTCGAGCAGCCGGCAGTTGGTGGGGTAGAGACCCGACTGGGCCACCGCCCGCACAGCCTGCGCTCCCTCGACGAACGACGAGAACCGCACGCCCGCCGACGCCTTGAAGCGCACCCGGTCCTGCACGCGCATCCACGCCTCGGTGATGACGCCGAGGATCCCCTCGGACCCGAGGAACATGCGGTCGGGCGACGGCCCCGCCCCGGAACCGGGCAGGCGGCGCGACTCCACGATCCCCCCAGGCGTGACGACCCGCATTGACTCCACGAAGTCGTCGATGTGGGTGTAGAGGCTGGCATAGTGCCCGCCTGACCGCGTGGCCAGCCACCCGCCCAACGTCGAGAACTCGAAGGACTGCGGGAAGTGACGCAGCGTGTAGCCGCGGGGCCGCAGCTGGTCCTCGAGGACGGGGCCGCGCGCCCCGGCCTGGATGCGGGCCGCCCGCGACACAGCGTCGATGCCGAGCACGCGGTCCAACGACGACAGGTCCATGGAGACAGCGCCCGCGAACGACGAACCGACGTCGCACTCCACGCCGCCGACGACCGACGACCCGGCGCCGTACGGCACACAGGCGGCCCTCGCGTCGGCGCACCAGTCCAACAGGTCGACAACATCGTCCTCGTCCCGGGGACGGGCGACGACGTCGGGCGGGTGCTCGAGACGACCCTCGAAGGCACGCGCCACGTCCCGGTAGGACTTGCCGTAGGTGTGCGACGCTCGGGACTCGACGTCGACCGCGCAGAGCTCGGCCAACGACGACGGCGGGGTCAGCCGAGGCGGCGGCACCTCCAATTCAGACAACGAAGGCGCCGGGCGGGCCGACAGCGACACGCCCAAGCGCGCCGACACCGCGGCACCGAGCGCCGACACCTGGTCGGCAGACAGCGCCTCGTCCTCCCAGCCCCAGCCCCACCACGACCGCCGGCGTTCGCCCACGCCGGCGAACCCTACTGACGACTACTTGTGGACGCTGAAGAGATCGGCCATCGGACGCTCGAGCGACGACCCGGCGTTGTTGAGGTGCTCGGCGATGCCGAACCCGTCCTCGACGGTGCGGAGCAGCGAGGCGTGGTCGTAGGGCGTCGAGCTCACCGTGCCCGCCTTCGCCAACGGCGACAACACCAGGGCGCCGATGCGACCGCCGCCGTTCACGCCGACCGGTGGCGTCCCCGAGGCGCAGCACCCGCTGAAGTCGTCGAAGCCCGATTCGTCGAACGTGATGACCAAGGCGCCGCGGTCGGCGAAGGCAGCCGAGCTCAAGATCAGCGGGACGTTCTGCGAGAGCCACTGGTCGGCCGAGAGCAGACCACCCGGCCGGCCGTCGGCGCACGGGGCGTCGTGCCCGTCGTTGCACGTGTCAGGCGTGATGAAGACGTAGTTGGGCACGGCGTCGGCGGGCCCGGCCAGCAAGGGCGGCAGCTCGCTGTAGGGGCGAACGTGGGCGTCGCAGCGGGCCTGGTTCTCGACGATCCGCGGGTAGTACACGAACGGGTCGTGTCTCGTCGCGTACCCTGTCTGGTACGGGTCGGTCACATCGGTGGCCGCTCCGTGCTGGCAGGGCACGCTCATGCTGTCCATGGACCCCAGCCATCTCAGGCCCCGTTCTTCGAGCTGGTCGGAGATGCTGCGGCCGCCGTCCGGCAGGGCCTTCTCGAACGTCTCGCACGAGAGCCAGTTGAGGCAGTCGCCCTGGAACAGCGGCGTGGCAGTCTGGCCGCTCGTCATCGCCATGTAGTTGTCGTTGCTGGCGTGGCTGGCCCCGAAGTACTGGCTGGCGAACGCGCCTTGGGGCGCCAGGCTGTTGAGGTACTTCGCCGGGCTGGCCGGTCCCCACGAGGCACTGAAGTCCTCGTTCTCGAGCACGATGGTGAACACGTGCTCGAGGCGGGGCACACCCTCGAGGCCGGCCGTCTGCTTGGCACCGGCCGACGAGGGGGCAATGGTCAACGTCGCCGCGGCCGTCAGGACCGCGGCGAGGAGGATTCCCAGGCGCCGCACGGGTCAGAGTTCGGTGCCGGTCACTCACCCTCCTGCTCGGGAATGCGAGGCTAGGGACATGCTGGTGGCAGCGGCCTGCGCGAACAACGACTACGCATGCGAGCTCGTCGACAAGTTCGGTCTGACCGGCTTCTGGGGACGCACCGTCGAGTTCGTCCTCGACCGCCCGCTGCGGATCCTGGTCATCGTCATCGTGGCCGCCGTGCTGTCGCGCGTCCTCGGCCGCCTGGCCAAGCGCGCCGTCGAGGCGATGGCCGGCATCCCGCCCGTGCGCAGGGC
>CADDZP010000413.1 GCA_902812475.1 Actinomycetota bacterium
GACGCCGATGCTGGCGCCGCCCACGCCGTCCCAGTTGCCCGCCACCGGCTTGTCGCCGTTGTTTCCCCAGCCGAAGGCGGCGATGGCGGGGCCCGTCGTCCCCAGGCCCGCCACCGAGACGCGGCTCTGGGAGCTACTCGAGTAGTTGTAGGAGTGGACGGTCCGGGAGCCCGACGCCGGCTGTGGAAGCGTGACCGAAGAGACGCGGCCAACGCCGTCGTAGGCGATCAGCGTCTGACTCGAGCCGTCGTTGGTGGCCGTGCCCGCGGCGACCGCGTCGGCGGCCAGCGGGTCGCGCATCGCCGTGAGGCGGCCGGAGGTGTAGCCGAAGTCCGTGACCTCGACGCCCGGGTCCTCGATGCGAGCCAGCTGGCCGGCGTTGTACCAATATTTGGTCACCGTTCCGTCGAAGTACGTCGTTTGACAGAGCATCGAAGACGGCGCCACCGTGAACCCGGGGGGTGCGGAGGTGGGGCAGGCGGGATCGCCGCCGTAGATCAAGGAGATCGATCGGCTGGAAACGGGATCCTGGATGGAGGTGAGGCGCGGTGCCGCGCACGGCGTCGAGGACGGGAAGGCGCACCCGGCCGGCGTCGTCCAGGTGTACTTGGCGGCCGCCGGGCTGCGGTCGTCGGTGCCGCTCGTGGCGCTGGTGAGGTGGCCGTTGGCGTCGAAGACGTAGGTGGTGGCGTCGTCGCCGTGCAGCGTCAGGAGCCCCGTGGCGTCCTTGGTCAGTGTCGAGTCCTCGCCGACGGGCGGCGTGTACCCCGAGCCCGTCGAGGTGAACGTGTGGGTGGCGCCAGAGTCGTCCAACACCGTGACGGAGTTGGCGTTCACCCGAGCCGACGTGTAGTTCAACGAGCCGTCGAGGTCGGCCGAAGCCGACCACCCCTGGGGCAGACCGGCCGCCGTAGTCGACAGCCACGACGCGGGAACGATCGCCGTCGCCTGGGCACCGCCCGGGCCGAACGGTCCCCGCACATACAGGTGCATGTAGGCCGCGTTGGTGACCTCGTGGTAGTCGACCTGGAACGAGACCGGCGAGCCGGCCGACAGCGTGACGGCGGTCCCGTACGCCGGCGAGTTCGACGGGGTGGGAGAAATCTGGTTGAGGACGACGTTCCCACCGACGTAGATCGTTGCTCCATCGTCCACGGCGGCGCCGAACGTGTAGCTGCCCGTCGTCGGAACCGAGACGTAGCCGTTCCACCGCAGGTTGTAGTAGTCGTTGCCGAGGACGGCGCCGTAGGGACTGCCGTAGCCGTAGTCGAAATCGATCTGGGGGTCCTGGCGCACGATGGCCGGCTGCTCGCCGTTGTTGATGAAGCTGTCCCGGTCGGTTCCGTCGGCGTAGTAGGAGCCTGTGAGCCCCGTGGTCGACGGCGCTTCGGAGTTGTACGTGTAGGAGAGGCCGACCTTGCCCCCGACGGTGTTCATCGTCGGCGACGCCGTCTGCATGAGGAGGTTGCCGTTGACGAGATTGACCTTGACCGGCCCGGGGCCGTCGTACGGCAGCGGATCGCGATGGCCGAGGCGCAGGTCGACCTTGAACGACCGCTTGGCGCTGGTTCCCCCGAACGTCGTCCCGCCGTCGTCGGAAGTGAAAACGTGCCAGTAGTAGGTGACCCCGTCTTGGAGGGCGCCCGCAGGCACCGTCCACGACGTCTGGGAGATCCAGCCCGAGTTGGCCGCCTCGCCCGTGTCGGCATCGGTAGCAGTGGAGGCACGGAACCAATACGAGATCGGGTCGCCGTCGGCGTCGGTGGACGGGTTGACGGAGATGGTGGGTGTCGTGGTCGTGAGGATGGCGCCGTCGGCGGGGGCGACGTCAGCAGGCGCGGTCGGCAGGCGATCCCAAGTGATGTCGAGCTCGGGCACGACGCCGCTCTCCGCCGAGTAGAACTTCTTGTAACCGGTGGTGTCGGACTCGTTGTCGGACACGAGCGCCATGCCGTAGTTGGGCAGGGTGCCGTTCACCCAGCCCTGGGTGTACGTCGTCACGTCGAGGTCCTGCCAGCCCGTCGGGCAGGCGTTGTTGACGGAACCCTCGTTGGCCCAGTCCCGGCCGGGCTGGTTGTTCCACGTGGCGCCCGGTCCCCACCCGCCTGTGTTGCGCTGGGCGTAGACCGTGTGCGCCGTGGCGCAGCTGGCCGAGAAGAATTGATACAGCCCCATCGTGGCGTTGAACACGGTGGCGTCCGACGGGAGATTCGGGATGAACGTGGCGAGCGACCGGTAGACGCTGCCGGCTGAGTCGCTACCTACTCGCAGCTCGGTGTTCGACCATCCGGCGGAAGAGTCCGGCTGCTGGTTCCAGACGAACGTGTCGCCAGAGGAGGGCTGGTTGGTGTAGCGCGCGACCGTCGTCGTCGGGTCGATGCGGACGGGGTAGACACGAGCTGGGTCGGCCATCCACGCGGGGTCGACGGTGATGGTCGCGCCATGACCGGCCTCCGTCGTGTCGGCGAGCACGACTCTGACGGGCGTGTCGGCGGGAACGGCAGCGCTGTCCTCGGCCGTGCCACCGGCCCATGTGGCGGCCACGGCACCACTTGCGTCGACGAGGTCGACGGCATCGCCCGCCTGGCGTGCGGACCATCCGGCTGGGAGCTGGAGGCGCTCGACGATCGGCGTTGTCGACGCCGTGACGTCGGGGAGCGTGTACGTCGTCTCGACTCCGCGTGTGATCGGCGTGACGTCGACGTCGATGCCCGACGGCAGCGCGTCGGCGAAGTGGGCCTGGGGCCGGCCGAGGTTCGTGCCGACCTGCGCCTGGCGTCCCCCTTGGAGGCCGTCGACGTTGAGCGAGAGCACTGAGCCGTCTTGACCGGTCACGTCCACCAGGCTGGGACCGCCCGTTGTGCCGGCGATGCCGAGCGGCGTGTTGGCAACCTTGGGGTGCCACCTGCCATCGACGCTAGCCGCGAGGGCCAGGTCGGTGTCGGTCCAGCCGCCCGTGCCGTTCGCCACCCGGACGGGCTCGGGCGTGATCTTCACCGTCGATGATCCGTCGGGGTTGTGGAACACGCGCCTGGTCGCCGTGGTCTCGGCATCGACCGGCGTGGAGCGGGCGGCGTCGAACCCCGTAGAGCCGGGCTTGCGGGAGCGCAGCGGCCCGCCGTTCGGCGGTGGGTTCGAGAAGTCGCCGGACGGAACGCCCGGCTTGGCCTTTGGCGACGCTGTGGAGGGCAAGGCGCAGCTGCGCCGGGCTCGACGCCGTGGCGGCT
>CADDZP010000414.1 GCA_902812475.1 Actinomycetota bacterium
CAACAACGGCGCCGTCGTGGCGGTCGGCGCTGTGGTGGCAGTCGGCGCCGTTGTTGCCGTCGCGGCGCTCGTGGCCGGAGCCGCAGCCGTACTCGGCGGCACACCGCCGCCGATCGGCGGCTGGGTCAGAGGCACCGTCGTCGAGGGCGCGGTGGACGGGTGCGTCGACGTCGTCGCCCCGAGTGACGAGGCGCTGCTGGGAACCTCAGTGGTGGGCGTGGCTGTTGTGGTGCTGGTCGACGTCTCGCCGTTGCGGATCACCGCGCTGGCGACGGCCGCGCCGAGGACACCCAGGATCAGCACTGCCAGCGCGATGCCAACATCGCGTCTCAGGGCGAATTTCCTCCGGAGTGGTCACGAGAGCCCGCTGTGGCCCGCGACGACTATGCCGCGTGGCTCGCGTCCAGACGCGGACCCTCTACGATGGCCCTCGAACCCTGCGGGTGTAGCTCAACGGTAGAGCCTCGCCCTTCCAAGGCGATTACGCGGGTTCGACTCCCGTCACCCGCTCCAGCCGCCGGCCGCTTGGTCGGGGAGGGGGGATTTGAACCCCGGACCGCCTGCCCGGTGTCAGGCGGGCTGGACGACGATGATTCCCTCTGCCGTCGCGGGCGGAACCTCCTCGCCGTGCTCCCGCATGGCCTGGAGATGGAGGGGGATGGCCTCTCGGATCAGGCGCTCCACCTCGGCGCGGCTGGAGCCGGCTGCGACACAGCCCGGGAGGTCCGGGACGTAGGCGCCCCAGGATTCCCCCTCGTGCTCGATGACGACGGCGTAACCGTTCATTGCCTTCCTCGCATGCCTGCCTGACGCCGGATGCTTCCGAGGGTACCCGCGGGCATCTCGGCTCGGAGGTTGCCGGCCACTGTGACAGTGCCCGGCTTCTGCTCGTTGCTGGTACTGGCGGTGCGACCCGCTTTGCCGAACCAGGCGCCATCCGTCCTCTTCCAGCATTCGGATGACCTCGCGGACCTTCACGCGTGGTGTGTCACATCCGGGACCGCGGGCTCACGCAGTCGGGGTGTCCGCTGGAGCAGCGAGGCCGCGGCCGTCAGTTCGGTGCTGATCGACGAGTTCGATGATCTCGTGGCGAACGTACAAGTACTTCCGGGTACCCGGGAGCCGGCGGGCGGGTAGCCGCCCATCTCTCGTCATGTTGAAAGCGGTGCGCGCGCTGACGTGCAACAGCTCGGCCACCTGGGGCAGCGTCAGGTAGTAGTCGTCACCCACGACGTCACTATAGCTCCGTTCTATGGCGAGTGGTGCCATAATTGGCCCGTCTCTTGCCAGTACAAGCTCACTCATGTACCTTTGCTGGAAACGAGTGACCAGTAGCGACCGACGGCGGGAGGGACCGTGGCCGACATCGAAGGCCCGAGCGCAACTCCTGACCTCCCGCGCTTCCCGACCGGAGAGGAGGCCGCGATGGTCCTGCGTATCGGCCGCACGTCGGCCTACGAGTTGGCCCGTCGCTGGCTCGAGACCGGTGGGCGTGAGGATCTTCCGGTGATTCGACTGGGGCGCACGCTGCGGGTCCCCCATGCGGCGATCGACCGACTCAGACAGGGAACGCCCAAAGGGCCGTCGAATACCAGGGGGTATGGGGAGAGTTTGGCGCGCGCTCGTTCTGCTTGCTGCCGTCTCGACGGCCTCGGTCGCCGTTGCCGGGGTCCGGGCCTTGGCCGCGCCCTCGCCGCCGCCGCAAGGAGCGGTGGCTGCCCCGACAGGCGCCCTCTCCCACGCTGGCCGCTGGATGGTCGACGCCACCGGGCGGGTGGTGGTGACCCACGGCGTCAACATGCCCTCGAAGAACCTGCCCGCCTACCCCGCGGCCCTGGGCTTCGGCGAGGACGACGCCGCCCTCCTGGCGGACTCGGGGTTCAACGCCGTGCGGCTCACCGTCGAGCGCTACGCCGTGGAGCCGAAGGCGGGCCACTTCGACGACACGTACGTGGCCCACATCGCCGACACCGTTGGCCTGCTCGCCCGCCACGGCATCCTGTCGCTCATCGACTTTCACCAGGACGAGTACGGGCCGGTGTTCTTCGACAACGGGTTCCCCGACTGGATGACGATGACCGACGGTTTGCCCAACGTGTGGGAGGTCGGCTTCCCCGGCCAATACTTCGCCAACCCGGCCCTGAACCGTGCCTTCGACCACTTCTGGGCGAACGACGTGGGTCCCAGCGGCCGACGGCTGCAGGACGACGACGCCGACATCCTCGCCCACGTGGCCAAGGCGCTCGCCCCCCGGCGGGGGGTCCTCGGCTACGAGGTCATGAACGAGCCCTGGCCCGGCAGCCAGTACCCGACGTGCATGGTGCCCGCCCTGGGCTGCCCGGTCTTCGACCGGGGCGCTTACAGCGCCTACTACGCCCGGGTCATCCCGGCCGTCCGGGCCGCCGACCCCGCCCACCTCGTCTTCTACGAGCCGGTCTCCACCTTCAACCAGGGTGTGCCGACCTCGATCACCCCGCCACCCGACCCGCGGCTCGGTTTCGCGTTCCACGAGTACCCGCTGTGCTCCGCCGTCGTCGGTGCAGTGGCCGAGGCCGCCCAAGGCCAGTGCGCGCCGGCCGACGGCGTAGAGAACCAGATCGTGCACGCCAACGCCGCGGCCCACGCGGCGGCGACGGGAAGCGCCCTGCTCGAGACCGAGTTCGGTGCCACGACCGACACGGCCACCGTCACCGACCACGCGGCTGCCCTCGACCGCGACATGCTGCCGTGGATGTTCTGGTCCTACACGCGCTACGTCGTCCCCTACGCCAGCGACGGCACCCTCGAGCCGGCCACGCCGCAGAATGTCAACGGCCCCATGCTCGCCGCCCTCGCCCGGCCCTACCCGCAGCTGGTGGCCGGCACCCCGCTGGGTTGGAGCTTCGACCCCACGGCCAAGCGTTTCGCCCTGCAGTACTCGACCACCCGGGCCGACGGCCACGGCTCGTTCGGGGCGGGGGCCGAGACCGACGTCGCCCTCCCGGCTGTGCAGTACCCCGGTGGCTACCAGGCGGTGGTGGCCGGGGGCAGGATCGTCTCGGCCCCGAATGCGCCGATTCTGCGGGTCCGCGCCGCCCCCGGCGCCACCCAGGTCAGCGTCGCCGTCCTGCCCGCGGGGACCAGCGCTTCGCCTGCCCTGTGCCCGGCTGGCGCCACGCCGGTGGCCGGTGGGATCAGCGTGTACCACGACGGGAGCCCGACCGGTGGGCCCGGGCGG
>CADDZP010000415.1 GCA_902812475.1 Actinomycetota bacterium
AGCCCCCGGTGGTGGCGAAGCTGTAGGTGTAGGCGTGGGTCCCCACCCACGCCGAGGTCAGCCGGCCGGCGCCGTCGTAGGCGAAGTTGTTGCCGACGTGGGGATCGGCGCCGTCGACGGTCTCATCCAGCACCCGGCCCGACTGGGAGCGCACGACGGCATCAGAGGTCAGCGAGGCGCCCCCGGCCTGCAGCCACGTGAGGCCGCTGGTGCGCCCCGCCGAGTCCCGGCTGATCGTGGAGAGCTGTGTGCCGTTGGCGCCGTTGCCCGTCCCCGACGGGTAGCTCACCGAGGCCAGCTCGCCGGCGGCGCTGTAGGCGGGGACGGCCACGGTCACGCCGTCGAGCTTCTGGGCGACCGGGCGCCCGGCGTCGTCGTAGTCGGTGTGCAGCGCCCCCGTCGGCCCGGCGGTGTCGGTGAGGCGGCCCACCTGGTCATAGGTCGACGTCGTCGTCTTGGCCCACACGTCGGTGTAGGAGCCGACCCGGCCGAGCAGGTCCCGAGTCGTGGAGACCGTCCCGGCCGCGTCGGCCACGGTCGTGACCAGGGGGTTGGTGGCGGTGCAGGCCGCCGGGTTGATGGCGGCCACGCCGTAGCAGGAGGTCACCGTGCGGGCGGGCTCGCCGCCGAAGGCGGGGATGGTCTTGGCCGAGACCTGGCCCCGGGCGTCGTAGGCGACGCAGGTCCAGGGATCCGCGTTCTGGCGGGTGGCCACGACCCGCCCGGCGGCGTCGTAGGCCGACTCCTCGACCCGGGCGGTCCTGGGACCGGGCCCGTCGGGATCGGGCGACGTCGCCTTGTGGGCCAGCTGGCCCTGGTTGGTGGCCACGTTGGCGCACCCCGTCGTCGGCGGGGTCTCACCGCTGGCGTAGTACGTGTAGGTGGTCTGGGCCTTGGTGGCCTTGCCGGCGTCGAAGTGCGCCTCGACGCGGTCGGCCGACAGGGCGGAGGGGTAGATGGCGACCTCGTCGAGAGAGCCGTTCCAGTACCAGATGGCCCCCCCGCCGTCGCGGCCGATGTTCGCCTGGTCGAGGGCCTGGTAGGACACCGCCGCGGTCGTGGCGTTGGTGGCCACCTGGACGCCGTCGACGTAGAGGCGCTCGGTCGCGCCGTCATAGCTGAAGGCAGTGTGGTGCAAGTTGCCGTCGGCATAGGAGCCGGGTGAAGAGGCGAAGTAGTCGCTGGCGTTGCCGTCGTCGAAGCCGCCCCGGACGTGACCGTTGGAGACGCGCAGGTACATGCCGTAGTAGCGGTAGCGATAGATCATCTCGTCGCCGGTGGTCATCGTCGTCTTGAACCACGACTCGATGGTGAAGCGTTGCAGCTGCAGCGACGCAGGCGCGCCCAGGTTGACGTAGCCGGTCGAGCCGTCGAACGCTGCGGCGGTGTTGGAATCGCCCGAGACGGCGCCCGCTCCACCAAGCGTCACGCCGCCGGTATAGGTCCCAGTCAGCCCGTGGCCCGAGCTATCGGCCGCGGTCGTGCCCGTCGACTCGCCGAGACGCCACTGGCCCGCCGGTGCGTCAGAGGAGACCGCGTTGGCATAGCTCGTCGAGCGGGCGGGGAGCGTCTTCGATGTCGGCCGGAGGAAGCCTGTCCCGGGCGCCTCGTAAGACGTTGTTGTCGTCATTGCCAACCCGGACGGATCCTGGGTCTGGCTCGTCGCCAGCCCGTTCTCCGGGGCCGCGTAGCCGGTGGATGTGGTGGTGGCGGGGGCGCCCCCGGAGTCGTCGGTGGTCTTCTGGGTCACCAGGCCGTATCGAGGGAAGAGGTTGGCGCCCGGAACCCGTGTCTCGCTGCCGGCGCCTGGCGTGGTCCAGTGGAGGTCGATCTGGGCGCCGAAGCTCAGGTCGTAGTACTCGACGCGAATGCGATGACGCGTGTTGGACGTGGCGTTGTTGAACGAGCCCAGCGGCATCCGCCACCCCACGCCGTCGGTCCACCCGTCCACGACGAGCTGGTCGTCGACCCAGACCCGCGCCCCGTCGTCCGAGTACACCTGGAAGGTGTAGTTGCCGGTCGAGGCCATGAGTATCTCGCCGGTGAACCGCGCCGACCAGTTGTCCGTTACGCCGAGGCCCGAGGGACTTGTGTTGCCCCAGTTCACGGCCAAGGCGCCGGTGGGGTCGCCCACCCCGGTGGCGTGCAGCGTGGGCGCGCCCGCGAGGTTCTTGTTGTTCCAGTAGGCGGCGGCGAGACCCTGCATGCCGCCGTCGTAGACGGTCGACGTGTGCGGCACGGGCGGGCTCGTGCATGTGCCGTTCGGCTTGTTGTCGGTGCCGTAGCAAGACGCCGGCGCGGGCCCGTACTGGTCGGTCGGGCGCTGCGCCCAGTCGTAGATCGTCGTCGACTTCCGGCCGGCCGCATCGGTACTCGACAGCTGGTTGTCGTTGACGTCCCAGGTGGCCGACGTTGAACGGCTGGTGGCGTCCGTATCCGTCAGCAGGCGTCCCGCGGAGTCGAAGTCGACGATGCGTGCTGAAGGCACGGCGTCGTTTGAGAGGTACCACCACACGGTCGCGCCCGAACCGTCGACGGTGCCGGTCGTGGCCTTGACGTTGGCGTCCCAGTCTCCGGCGAGCCCGCTGTCGTTCGGCCCGCCGGCGCCGTAGGTGAGGTCGGCGGCTCCAGCGGTGTTGGAGTTCCGCAGATAGAAGGCGGCGCCGCGCCTGACCCCGAGCGTCGTCGTGCGGTTGCCGTCCCAGTCGCCGACGATGGGAAGGTCGGTCGAGTTGCCGTAGGCCACCGTGATGTCGGCGACGCCGGCGCTGTTGGAGTTGCGAAGGTAGAACGTTCCCGAACGAAACACGCCCGGTGTGGCGGTGCCGTTGCCGTCCCAGTCGCCCATCACCGGGATGTCGGTCGGGTTCCCGTAGGCGAACGTGAGGTCGGCGCCGCCGGCGCTGTTCGAGTTGCGAAGGTAGAACGTCCCAGACCGGAACACGCCGATGGTCGTCGTGCCGTTGCCGTCCCAGTCGCCGACCACCGGGACGTCGGTCGAGTTGCCGTACGCGACGATGTAGTCCGACGCGCCGCTGGAGTTCGTGTTGCGCAGATACCACGTGAAGTTCGACGGGCGGAAGACGCCGATGCTGGCGCCGCCCACGCCGTCCCAGTTGCCCGCCACCGGCTTGTCGCCGTTGTTTCCCCAGCCGAAGGCGGCGATGGCGGGGCCCGTCGTCCCCAGGCCCGCCACCGAGACGCGGCTC
>CADDZP010000416.1 GCA_902812475.1 Actinomycetota bacterium
TACGCGCACGGCACGCTGTCGGGCCAGCTGGGCCGCTGGCAGGCCCTCATCGGCGTGCACGACGAGACCGGCCAGGCCGTGCGCATCGCCGCCCACCAGTTCCGCCACACCGTGGGCACCCGACTCAAAGCGGGCGGAGTTGCAGCCGATGCAACATTCGACACCTGGCGCGAACGTGATGCCGCAAGGGATTTGGTGATCACGGCCGCCTCGTAGTCGATCACACGATCTTCGCCGATCGTGCCGCTGACCAGGGCATCCACCACCTCGGTTGCAGCCAATGCAACGATGCTGCACTCAGTTCGGCGGCGTTGTGAGGTGCGGAGTTCCCATGAGACGGGTCGACGTTGCTGGCGCGGCGCGTCTGGTGCTCGTCGAGGGCACCGCGCTCCTGCACCCGGAGCCGGCGATGTTCGAGGCGATGCTGACGGGCTGGCGCACCCAGCAGGAGAGCCGACTCCTCGCGGCACCCACGATCGAGATGCGGGACAAGACCATCCGGCGCTTCCAGGGATTCGTCGGCGAGTATCCCTGGCGCTGGGGTCCCGACGACCTCGAGGGCTGGACGGTGTCGCTGCGTTCCGCCGGCCGCTCGCGCACGACCGTCCGCGCCTACCAGAACTCGCTGGCCATGTTCTGCGACTACCTCTGCGACGCCCGCTACGGCTGGGTGACCGAGTGCGAGGAGCGCTTCGGCGAGCACCCCGTCCAGATCTGCCACGAGTGGAACACCGCCGACCACGTCTCCGACTACGAGGGAGTCCCCGGTC
Source organism: Actinomycetota bacterium (assembly GCA_902812475.1). Classification (GTDB taxonomy): domain Bacteria; phylum Actinomycetota; class Acidimicrobiia; order Acidimicrobiales; family AC-14; genus CADDZP01. The sequence continues at coordinate 771 of CADDZP010000416.1, forward strand.
GGCGCCCGTTCAGTCGGGCTGAGCTGCAGGCGTTCTTCGACCACGCCGACGACGCGGTCGCCCGCGCCCAGCAACACGGTCGCAAGGGCGGCCTCGCGGCGTGGCGGGACTCGGTGCTCTTCAAGGTCACCTACGCGTGGGGGCTGCGGCGTCGGGAGGCGACGATGCTCGACACCACCGACTTCAGCGCCAATCCGGCCGCAGCTGAGCTCGGACGCTTCGGCATGCTCTCGGTCCGCTGGGGCAAGGCCCTGCGGGGCAGCGAGCCCCGGCGGCGCAACGTGGCCACGGTCATGCCCTGGGCTGTGGAGGCTCTCGAGGAGTACTTGGCCGAGGTCCGCCCCTGTTACGCACCCGGGGGCCACGTCGCGCTGTGGCTCACCGAGCGGGGCAGCCGCATCAGCCTGCGCCACCTCAACGACCGCTTCGTCGCCTACCGCGACGCGCTCGGCCTGCCCGCCGAGCTCACCCCCCACTGCCTGCGGCATTCCTATGTCAGCCACCTCGTCGAGGACGGCGTCGACCCGCTCTTCGTCCAGCAGCAGGTGGGCCACAGCCACGCGGCCACGACGGCCATCTACACCTCGGTGAGCACCGACTACCGCAATCGGGTACTGCGCAAGGCACTCGACCGCGCCTTCGCCACCACTCCCAAGGAGGAAAACCCATGACCGTCGCCGTCACCTACCGCTGGCACCTGCGCCAGCTCATGGCCGCCAAAGACATGTTCGCCACCACCGACCTCGTGCCACTGCTCGCCGATCGAGGCGTGGTCCTGTCGCGGGAGCAGGTCTACCGGCTCGTGGTGGGCACGCCCGAACGACTGAATCTGGTCACGCTCGCGGCGCTGTGCGACATCCTGGGCGCGACGCCCGCCGATCTCATCGAGGTGGTCGCCGAGCAGCGCCAGTTGAAGAAGGTGGCAGGCGCTGGGACCGTGGCGTCGCCGCCGGGACGACGCCCGCGCCGGGCCCGCGTCGTCACCGACGACTGATGGGCGGGCCCGGCCCTGGCTATGTGCAGCCCCGCCGTCGCTGCGGGCGCTGTGGGCGGGTGAACGAGATCGCGCGCCGTGCCGAGGGCGATCGTCCCGACATCTGCGTGAACTGCTACCGGGCCCCGACCGCGACCTGTGGGGCCTGTGGCCGCGAACGGCCCTGCTACTACATCGGCGAGGGTCGTCCGACCTGCATGGCCTGCATCCCCCGCCCCAACGCGGTCTGCGCCCAGTGCGGCGAGCAACGGCCACCGACGGCCCACTGGCCCGAGGGCCCGGTGTGTGGGCGCTGCTATGACGCTGCCCTCCGCCGCCGAGGCCGGTGCGCGAGCTGTGGGGACATCCGTCGCCTGGTCGCGCCGCCCGGACCGGGCGCCATCCAGTGCTGTGACTGCGCAGGCGTCCCGCCGCTCGCCCGATGCTCGGAGTGCGGCCTGGAGGACAAGCTCTTCGAGCGAGGCCGCTGCGATCGCTGCGCGCTCGTGCGCCGGGCCAGCGCCCTCATGGCCGGCCCCGACGGCACCGTCCCGCCGGCACTGGCCGACGTGCACGCGGCAGTCGTCGCCTCGGCGGTGCCTCGCAAGGCACTCAACTGGTTGCGGTCGGGCGCGGGCGCCCCGATCCTCTCCGCGATCGCGGCCGGCACCATGCCGCTCACCCACGCCGCACTCGACGGCCACCCGCGCTCGCGGGCTGCTGATCACGTCCGCCAGATGCTCGTCGCCCACGGTGCTCTCCCGGAGCGCAACGAGGAGCTCGCCCGGCTCGAGCGATGGATCGACGACGCCGTCGCCAAGATGGATCGCGCCGAGCACGCCGGCCTCGTGCGCCGCTTCGCCACCTGGCACGTGTTGCGCAGCCTGCGCCGGCGCTTCGAGCATCGACACCCGAACCAGCGCATCGCGACTCGTTACGCCCGCAACCAGGTGCGCACTGCCATTGGGTTCCTCGATTGGCTCCACGAGCGCGGCATTGCGCTCGGCGACTGCACCCAGCACGACGTCGACCGATGGCTGGCGGGGCCGCCCTGGCGTCGAGACGCTCGCTACTTCCTGACCTGGGCGGCGCGACGCGACCTCGTGACGAAGCTCACCATCCGAGTGCTGCCCGAACATTCCGGCGAGGCCCTCGACGCCGAGGATCGTTGGCTGATCGCCCGCCGGCTCCTGCACGACGACGAGCTCGCTCTTGTCGACCGGGTGGCCGGGAGCTTCGTGCTCCTCTACGCGCAGCCCCTGAGCCGCATCGCCGTGATGACCCAGGACCAGGTCGGCGTGCACGACGACGGTCTCGTCAGCGTGCGCTTCGCCACCCACGACCTCGAGGTGCCCGAGCCGCTCGCCGGCCTGGTGGCCGCGCACGCCAGCGGAGTTCGTCGTGGCCACATCGGCATCGGCGCCCCGGCGGCGACACCCTGGC
>CADDZP010000417.1 GCA_902812475.1 Actinomycetota bacterium
GGCCCAGGTTGCCCAGCGCCTGGCCAACGGTGGGGCTCACCTGGGTGCGCAGGTCGATGCGATGGAACTGGGGGGCGTAGGCGTTGTGGAGCCCGTTGACGAGGAGGGGCCCGGCGTCGAGCAGTTCCTGGACGGAGCCGATGTTGGCCTTCACCGACTGCAGCAGCCGGGTGAGCTGGGTGAGGTCCTTGTCGAGGCCGGCCCGGTTGAGGCTCAGCAGGTCGAAGGCGTCGGTGGAGACGTGACCGAGGTTGCGCACGGTGCTCTCGATCGCCGTGCGCTCCTGGGAGAGAAGGCTGGTCAGATTGGCGAACGAGTCCATGACGTTGCCCAGCTGCACCTCGCGCGTGCGCAACGTGGCCGTGAAGTTGTCGAAGTTGTCGATGATGTCGCCCAGCTGCTGGTCCTTGTCCGACAGCGTCGTCACCAGCGAGCTGAGGTTGTTGATGGTGTCGTTCAGCGACTGGCCGTTGCCCTGCAGATCGTTGGCCGCGTTCTGGACGAGGCGGCCTGTCGCGTCGGGGTCGAGGCTGTCGAGGAAGTGCTTGAGCGCAGCGAGCGCCTCGTCGGGCTCGATGGGGACGTCAGTGCGGTCCTGGGGGACAACGTCACCGCTCTTGGCCCGGGGCTGCCCGGTGGTCCACACCGGTGAGAGCTGGATGTAGCGCTCACCGATCAGGGACTGCGGGATGATCGTGACATGCACGTCGGCGGGCACGGGCACGCTGTTCTTGACGTTGAAGTCGACGCGTACCTGATCCCCGACGGCGGTCACCTTGCTGACCTTGCCGGCCGACAGGCCCAGCACCTTGACCTGTGACTGGGGGTACAGGGAAATGGTCTTGGGGAAGTAGGCGGTGAGCTTCGTCTCCCCTCCGCCGCCGCCGCCGATCACCGAGCACGACGAGAGACCTACGGCGGCCACGACCAAAGCGGCGAGCGTGCGCGTGCGCCTCACGCTGGACACGTGACTCCCTGCGGCTTGGCGACGCCGCACAGGATGCCGGGGACGTCGGGCCCGACGGATCGCACGTAGATGTCGGCCCACGGCCCGTGGGTGGTGGCTTTCGCGAGCCCCAGCGAACCCGGTCCGATCCACGAGAGGGCGGCGTCGACGTGCTGCTGCTCCTTGCTGATGACGTCGAGCGTCGGGTGCAGTGTGGCCAGGATCGAGTTGAGCAGGCCCTTGTTGGCCGAGAGCAGCGTCGACAGTGAGCCCGTCAACTGGTCGGTCGATTGCAGTCCCTGGGCGATGTCGTTGCGTCGCTGCTCGACCAGATTGAGAATCCCCTGGCTCTGGTCGATGAGGCTGACCAGCGTCTGGTCCTTCTGGGCGAGGATTCCCGACAGCTGGTCGAAGCGGTCGAGGAGCTGGCGGAGCTGCGCCTGGCGGTCGTTGAGCGCGGTCGAGACCCGGTCGACGCCATCGAGCAGCTGGGCCAGCTGGTCGTGCTTGCCCGCCGTGATGTCGGCCAGGTCCTTGATGAACTGGTTCAGCTTCGCCGTATCGGTCTGCTGGATGGACTGGGTGCTGACCTTGACCAGGTTGAAGATGTCGAACGGCGTCTTGGTGCGGTCGTTGGGGATTACGCGCGCCGCGGAGGGCTCCTCGTCCAGGTACGGCTTCACGACCGGCCCGGCGAGGCGGACGTAGCGGGTACCGAGCAGCGTCTCCAGCGCCACCTCGGCGGTGGTGTTGGGCCCGAGGTGGACGCCCTTGTTGACGTCGAGGGCGACGATGACCTTGCCGGCGTTGCGGTCGGCCTTGATGCTGTCGACCCGCCCCGCCTTCACGCCGGCCACCTTCACCGTGTCGCCCGCGCTGATTCCGGCCGCGTCGCTGAACTCCGCCTTCACCGTGTAGGTGTGCTCGAGCAGGTGGAGGATGCCGACCGCGAAGGCGAGGCCCACGAAGAGCCCGAGGACCAGCACGGTCACGATGCCGATCAGGTAGGGGTTGCGCTCCCGGAAGGCCTTCAAGGCGCCAGCCCCTTCTGCAGGATCTGGTCGATGGCCTGCACGCCCTGGGTCTGCTGGACACCCGCGGTCTGGGGACCGTTCGACCCCGCAGGGGCCCCGCCCGTCAGCCCCGCCGACGGAGCACCCGTGATGCAGGGATCGTTGACCGGCACGACCGGTCCCGAGGACGGCACGTTCAGCAGGGCACCGCACGGGATGACCTGGTTGAGCCACTCGCCGTATCGACTGGCGTTGAACAGACGCTTGGCCGCCTCGTCGAGGCCGCCGAGGGCCGAGTCGACCACGGGCAGCTTCACCCGCACCTCGTCGGTGATCTTGTTGAGGTTGGCGATGATGTCGTCGATCTGGCCGCTGTTGTTGGCCAGCAGGCTGCCGAAGTTCGACGAGAAGTCACCGAGCTCGGTGACGGCGTTGTTGAGGACGTCGGTGTTCTGCGAGAACGTCTGCGCGATCAGCACCAGGTTGTCGAGGACGGTACGGATCTGGGCGTCGCGGTCGTCGATGGCGCCGGCCACGGTGTTGACGTTGTCGACCAGGTGGCCGATGGCCTGGTCGCGCGAGCCGAGGGAGGTGGCGACGACGGCCAGGTTGTCGATGGCCTGGCGCACCTTGTCGGTGTTGCCGTTGAGGGCCTCGACGATGGTGTCGAGGAAGGTGTTGACCTGCTTGGGGTCGATGGCCTGCACGATGGGCCCGAGGCGGTTGAACAGCTCGCCCACGTCGACGACCGAGCGGGTCTTGTGCACGGTGGCGCCGTCTTTGAGCACGGTGGACGCCGTGCCCGGGTAGATGTAGACGTAGCGCTGACCGATGAGGTTGCGCCACCGCACGGCCACCTCGGAGTCGGTCGGGATCTTGACCGAGTCCTTCACCGTGAACTCGACGGCAGCCTTGCCCTGGTCGATGTGGATGGACCCGACCTTGCCGACCACGACGCCGGCGACTTTGACGTTGTCGGCGGGGAGGAGGCCGTCGACGTCGTCGACGGTCGCGTTCAGCTTGTAGGTGTGCTGGAAGAGGTGGATGTTGCCGATCGTGAAGGCGAGGTAGGCGGTGAACACCGAGCAGATGGCGAAGAAGACCACCAGCTTCAGCACCGTGTACAGCATCTGCCGTCTCACTTGAGGAGACCACCCACGATCTGGGTCACGGCCTGCACGCCGACCGTGGGCGCGGGCAGCGTGACGGGCGGAAGGTTCAGTGG
>CADDZP010000418.1 GCA_902812475.1 Actinomycetota bacterium
CCACGGCGATGAAGGCCGCCAGCCCCGGCGTCGCCGCTCATCCGCGTCCGTCGGGCCCGACGGTGGGCGGCGGCCTTCATCGCCGTGGCGGGCGTCATCAACCTGGTGTCGGCGCTCACGCCGCCCGAGAACAATCGCATCCACGACCTGACTTCGTTCATGCCGCTCGCTGTCGCCCAGGCCGCCCACGCCCTGGTGGCGGCCGGTGGCCTGGCGCTCCTGCTCTTGGCCGGCGGCATCCGACGGGGCCACCGCCTCGCGTGGCAGGCCGCGCTGGCGCTGCTGTTCCTGTCGGCGGCGCTGCACATCGCCAAGGGCGTCGACGTGGAAGAGACGCTCGTCGCCCTGGCCGCCGCCGGCTACCTGATCCTGAACCGGCGGGCGTTCCGGGCACGCGCCCAGCCCGTTTCGGCGAGGCGGGAGTTCGGCACCGTGGTCGTCGCCGACGTCGTCGCTGTGACCACCGCCGTCGCCGCCGTCGAGGCCTTCCACCGCCATCGCCCCCGCCCTCCGCTCGGTCGGGCGTTCGTGGCCGTCAGCGAACGCCTCGTGGGCAGCACGGCGATAGGCATCGCCGGGCGGACGGGACGGTTCATCACACCACCGCTCTTCGCCCTCGGCCTCGGCTCAGTGGTGGCGTTGGGATGGCTCGTGTTCCGACCCGCCGTGGTCCGCCGCAGCGCCCACAGCAGCGAGTTGGCTCGTGCCCATGCCGTCGTGAGCCGGTACGGCGGCGACACCGTGGCCTACTTCGCCCTGCGCGGTGACAAGCAACACTTCTTCTGGGGAGAGAGTCTCGTCGCCTACGCGACCTTCGGCAGCGTCTGCCTCGTGTCACCGGACCCGATCGGGCCGACGACCGAGCGAGACGACGTCTGGACGGCGTTCCGGCAATTCGCCGACGAGCACGGCTGGCACGTGGCCGTGATGGCCGCCTCCGAGCAGTGGCTCCCGATCTACCGGCACGCCGGCATGCACGACGTCTACGTCGGCGACGAAGCCATCGTCGACTGTCGCCGCTTCTCGATGGAAGGCGGCAAGTCCAAGGGCCTGCGGCAGGCCGTGAACCGGGTCGCCCGCCACGGCTACACCGTCACGTTCCACGACCCGGCCCACGTCGAGCCGGGCCTGCGGGCCGCTCTGGAAGAGCTCATGGCCGAGAGCCGGCGCGGTGGCGTGGAGCGCGGGTTCTCGATGACGCTCGGTCGGATCTTCGACGCCGGCGACCGCGGCCTGCTTCTGGCTGTCGCCAGCGACGCCGACGGCCGGCCGGCGGCGTTCTGCCATTACGTGCCGGCGCCCGACATCGACGGCTACTCCCTCGACCTCATGCGCAGGACAAACCGTGAGGCGCCCAACGGACTCACTGACTTCGTCGTCGTCGAGACCATCCGTCACCTCGCCGCCAACGGCCATCGGGGCCTCGCCCTCAACTTCGCGACCATGCGCGCCGTGCTAGCCGGCGAAGACGTCGGGCGCCCGACCGTGCGCCTCGAGCGGTGGCTGCTTGGGCGCATGAGCGACTCCATGCAGATCGAGTCGCTGTGGTACTTCAACGCCAAGTACGACCCCGAGTGGCGGCCGCGGTATGCCGTCTACGACTCCGTCGAGACCTTTGCCCAGGCAGCCATGGCCGTCGCTCGGGCCGAGTCGTTCTGGGAGCTGCCCGTCGTGGGGCGGCTCCTCCGTCCGTCGCCGGATTGATCTACGACGGCGTCGCCAGCCGGTCGAGCACGGCATCGAAGCGGTCGAGTATGGAGATGTGGCCCTCGCCCTGCAGGCGGTGGAGCACGGCATCGGGCAGCTCGGCGGCGATGTCCTCTGCGGTGGTGATCGACACGATGCGGTCGACGTCACCGTGCCAGACGTCGACCCGGGCGCGTACGTCGGCGAGCCGGAATCCCCACGGTTGGGCCGGGACGCGATAGTCGTCGATGACGCCCCGAGGGCCTTGCCGGAGCGCCTCGACGTACGACGCCACCATCGCTTTGCCGCGGCCGTCACGGAGGAGGGCGCGGCGGTCGGGGTCCGGCAGGTCGGCGGCGAACGCCCGCACCACCGCACGGGGAGCGACGAGCGCGGCCCGCTTCGCCACCTCGAGGACTGCTCCGGCGGCCCAGGGACCGCGCTCGCTCAGTTCGAGCAGGAGCCGATCTGCTGCGCTGATCTGGCCACGCCCGCCTGGTCGATCGAGCTGACCAGCGCCTGCCAGGAGCACCGCGGCCCTCACTCGGTCTTCGAGGCGGGCCGCGACCGCCAGGGCAAACGGGGCTCCGCCGGAGTAGCCGACGACGGCGAACTGGTCGACGCCCAACCCGTCGGCCAAGCCGGCCAGGTCGTCGGCATAGTCGACGACCTGCCAGCGGCCCGGCATGGGATCGGAACGTCCGACGCCCGGCCGGTCGGGACACACGACGCGCACGCGGCGCTCGCGCGCCGGGCGGTCGGTGAGCTCGAAGCCCAGGCGGCTGGCCGGCGTGCCGTGGAGCACGAAAACCACGTCGCCATCCGGGTCACCGTGCTCGGCCACGCCCACGGCGCGCCCGTCGCCGAGGCGGACGAGGTCGTCCATCGGCAGGACCCTAGGGGGTCAGTTCAAGACGGAGGTCGCGAGCCGGGACGCGGCGAAGGCGGGAAATTCGGAGGGCGGTATGGGTCGGGCGAAGAGGTAGCCCTGGGCGGCGTCGCAGCCGAGACCGCTGAGCATTCGCAGCTGCTCCTCGGTCTCGACGCCTTCAGCGGAGACGGCGAGGCCGAGGGGTCAGCACTGTCGGGCTCACGCATCATGACCACGTGCTGCGGCTCGAGCATGTCGAAGATGAGGTCGGCGTCGGCGTAGAGCTCCTCCGGCGAATAGCCGGTGATCGCCTGGCAGGCCGGGCTCACGTAGTCGAACCCGCGGGAGGCGACGAGCCGGTAGCTGAAGATGAAGTCCTGGGCGTTGTCAGCGAGCAGCCGCAAGCGCTGTTGCTCGCTTACGGGTTCTCCCACGTCATCCCCAGGCATCGAGGAGGCGGCGGACTTCGTCGTCGGTGATCTGGCGGAAGTCGGTGTAGAACTCACCGACCGCAAGGAACGACGGCGGGGCGGCGAGGACGACGACGTCGTCGTAGGTGTCGCCCAAGCGGTCGGCCGTCTGCGGTGGCGCCACCGGCACGGCGAGCACGCGGC
>CADDZP010000419.1 GCA_902812475.1 Actinomycetota bacterium
GGCGTAGTAGCGCTGGTAGGCGGCGACGGCGTCCTTGTCCTTGCCTGCGTCGAGCAAGCGCCGGGCGATGGCGGCGCCGTAGACCGTGCTGCCGAGGCCCCCGTCGGCGACGCGGGCGTCGGGGTCGGCGGCGTGGATGGCCCCCGCCGCGGACGTGACCAGCTCGACGTACTCGCCGCTCGTGCCCTCCCAGTGGATCGGCGCGTTGACCTCGTTCTCGATGGCGTACTCGTGCACACCGAGCGGCGAGAAGCGCTTCACGGTGTCGGTCAGGAACGCCTGGTACTTCGCCATGTCGGCGGGCATGGAGGAGACGTCCTTGCGCGCCTGGCGGCGCAGACGACCGGTGACGCCGCTCGTGTCGGTGGTCGCCCAGCACGAGCCCGTGCGCACCTTCAGGTACAGCTCGAAGCCGAGGGCGCGCGCGCTCTTGGCGACCTGGTCGACCGTCGACCAGTCCCGGTGGCCCTCGGTCGGTTCCACGTCGCACCAGGCGAAGTCGTAGAACGTGGCGCCGCCGGACAGCGACGCCAGGTAGGGCTTGAAGCTGTCGAGCCTGCTCCAGTCCCACTTGGCGCCCAGGGGGTTGGGCTTGCCCAGGGCGGCGGGCATCGAGCCCGTCGTCGTCGACGTCCGCGACGAGGCACCACCGCCGCCCGACGAGCAGGCGACGGCGACGAGGGCGAGCGCGGCGAGGGGAGCGAGAAGGCGGCGGACGGCGGCGATCGTAGGCCGCAAAGCTGCTGTAACAGTCGGCGCGCAGAACGTAACTGCCGGGTAACCAACCGGAAACACGGCGTCCGTACGGTCATCGCCATGCGACAGAAACTGCGGCGACTGAAGGAGAGGGACACCCAGAAACTCTGGATCATCCTTCTCGGCGGGAAGATGCTCGGCATCCTCGGGGTGCTGGCAGCGATGAAGGGCTTCGGCTGGCTGTTCCAGAACGCGGCGTGGGCCCAGGGCGCGGACGTGGCCCACAAGGCCAACGACTTCGTGAGCCCCGTCAACACCATCTGGGTGCTGGTGACCGCGTTCCTGGTGTTCTTCATGCAGGCGGGCTTCATGGCGCTCGAGGCCGGGTTCGCCCGCTCCCGGGAGACCGTCAACATCCTCCTGGAGTGTGTGTTCGACACCTGCCTGTGCGGGCTGTTGTTCTGGGCGTTCGGCTTCGCCTTCATGTTCGGGACGGGCAACAGCGTCATCGGGCACTCGTTCTTCTTCCTCAACAACGCCCCGGCGGCCTACGGGTCGACGAAGGTGGCGTTCCTCGCCTTCTTCCTCTTCCAGTTCGCCTTCGCCGACACCGCCTCGACGGTCACGTCAGGGGCGATGGTCGGTCGGACGTCGTTCAAGGGCGACATCCTCTACAGCATCGGCGTGTCCGGCTTCATCTACCCGATCTTCGGGCACTGGGCCTGGGGCCCCGGCGGCTGGCTGGGCAACACCATGGGCTGGTTCCACAGCCTCACCGGCGGCACGGTGTTCCGTGACTTCGCCGGGTCGACGGTCGTGCACACCGTCGGCGGCTTCATCGCCCTGGCCGGCGCCATCGCCCTGGGCCCCCGTCTCGGGCGGGTGTTCAAGCGGGACGGCGGCGGGCCGCTGCCTCCCCACGACCTCACGATGGGCGCCATCGGCGGCGTCATCCTGTGGTTCGGCTGGTACGGGTTCAACCCCGGCTCGACGTTGTCGGCCATGGACTGGCAGGGCATCGGACGGGTCGCGGCCAACACCACCCTGGCCGCCTGCGCCGGCGGCATGCTCGCCGTTCTCTGGGTGTACCCGCGCACGAAGAAGTGGGACCTCGGCATATCGGTCAACGGTTTCCTCGGCGGCTTGGTGGCGATCACGTGTCCCTGCTACTGGGTCTCGCCGCTCGGCGCCATCGTGATCGGGGCGGTCGCCGGCATCGTCGTCCCGCTGGGCATCGACTTCCTCGAGCACATGCGGATCGACGACCCGATCGGCGCCGTGCCGGTCCACGGCTTCGCCGGCATCTGGGGGACGATCAGCCTGGGGTTGTTCGCCACCGGGCAGTACGGCCTGGCGACGGCCGACGGCGTCGACAAGTCGACGCTTGTCAAGGGCCTGTTCTACGGGGGCGGCACGGCGCAGCTGCGCTCGCAGCTCCTCGGCAGCCTCACATGTGTGGTGGTCGTGTTCGGCGTCAGCCTGCTCATCATGTACGCCATCAGGTCCATCCGGGGCTCGTGGAACCTGCGCCTGGAGCGGGACGGCGAGCTCGAGGGGATGGATCTGTTCGAGCACGGCACGCCCGCCTACCACATGGAGTTCGGCCAGGGCGTCAGCTACACGACGCTGCTCGGTTCGGGCAAGACGTCGGGCAGCACCGACGTACCAAAGAAGCGTCCGCTCACGGTTGGGGCGGGCTCGACGATGGAGGAGGACCTGTGATCCACCTCGTGACCGCGGTTGTGAAGCCGTTCAAGTTGGAGGAGGTCAAAGACGCGCTGCGGGGCGCCGGTATCGTCGGCATGACGGTCTCGGAGGTGCAGGGCTACGGCCGCCAGGGCGGCAAGAGCGAGACGTTCCGGGGCGGTGAGTACCAGGTCAGCTTCGTCCCCAAGGTGAAGCTCGAGGTCCTCGTCGAGACGGGCGACGTCGACAAGGTGATGGAGATCATCGCCACCACCGCCCGCACCGGCAAGATCGGCGACGGCAAGATCTGGGCCGTCGACGTGGATCGGGCCATGCGCGTGCGGACCGGGGAGTTCGGGGCCGAGGCCCTGTAGGGCCTCCTGGGCGGTCACATGACGACGTCGGAGGTCTTCGTGGGCGGCGTCGACGTGCGCCAACAACGGGGCGAGCTGCTCGCTGCTGGACTCCAGGGGCGCGCGTTCACCGAGGCATATGCCGATGCCGTCGACGGCTGGTTGCAGTCGCTGTTCGGCGAGGTGCTCGGTGAGCGTCCGCCCGAGGGCGTCGTGCTGCTGGCCGTCGGCGGCTACGGGCGGGCCGAGCTGTGCCCGGCCAGTGACCTCGACCTCGTGCTGCTGCACGAGCGGGGCACGTCGGTGTCCGGCATGGCCGAGGCCCTCTGGTACCCGGTGTGGGACGCCGGCTTCCACCTCGACCACAGCGTGCGCACGCCCCACGAGCTGGTCACGATGGCCGGCAAGGACCTGAAGGTGGCGCTGGGGCTGCTG
>CADDZP010000420.1 GCA_902812475.1 Actinomycetota bacterium
CCTTGACGACGACGGCCGCGCTGCGGGAGCTGGGCCCCGACCCCGCCAGCGGCGCACCCGTCGTCGTCAAGGAGGGCCGCTTCGGGCCCTACGTCACCGACGGCACCACCAACGCCTCGCTGCGCAAGGGTGACTCGGTCGAGGAGATCACGATCTCCCGCGCCGCCGAGCTGCTCGAGGAGCGCCGCCAGAAGGCCCCTACCAAGAAGGCGACCAAGAAGCGGGCAGCGGCCAAGAAGACGGCGAAGAAGAAGACGCCCGCCAAGAAGGCGGCCGCGAAGAAGAAGGCCGCGGGCTGACCGCTTGTTGCTTTCGCTGAGTTGTTGGCGCTCAGCGCTACCAAGTCAGCATTAGCGACGGCCGGGCGCCGTCGACCCTGTTTGCTTTCGCTGGGTTGTTGGCGCTCAGCGCTACCAAGTCAGCATTAGCGACGGCCGGGCGTTGTCGACCCCGTTTGCTTTCGCTGAGTTGTTGGCGCTCAGCGCTACCAAGTCAGCATTAGCGACGGCCGGGCGCCGTCGACCCGTAACCTCAGGCGTGTGGCGGAGGCCCAGCTGCCAGACGACGTCGACCCGGCGCCGCTGACGCCGCAATCCCGCCAGGGCCTTCCGCCGCCTGACGCGGCCAGCGTCGTCGGCGAGGTGCGCCGAGAGCGACGTCGGTTCCCGATCTTCGCCTACCGGGCGTTCATCCGGCTGTGGGCGGCGCAGATCGTCTCGTCCCTGGGCGACTGGATCGGCCTGGTCGCCGTGCTCGCCTTGGCCGCGCGCATCGGCGGGTCGTCGCCGGAGACGGCCGTCGGGTTCGTGATGAGCGCCCGTATGGTCCCCGGCTTCTTCCTCGGCTCCGTCGGCGGCGTGCTCGTCGACCGTTGGGACCGCAAGCGCGTGATGGTCACCTGCGACATCGGCCGGGGCGCGGTCATGGCGTCGCTGCCGTTCCTGCACACGGTGTGGGAGCTGTTCGTGGCCTCGCTGCTGCTCGAGGTCCTCAGCCTCATGTGGACGCCGGCCAAAGAGGCGTCGGTGCCGAACCTGGTGCCGCACGAGCAGTTGACGACGGCCAACTCACTCTCGCTCGCAGCCGCCTACGGCACGTTCCCCCTGGCCGGCGGCATCTCGGCCCTGCTCTTCGAGGTGGCGACGTGGTTGAGCGACAACTTCAGCGCCTTCGCCTTCCTGCACCTGAACAAGGAGTCGGTGGCGATCTACGCCGACGTGGCCAGCTTCTTGGTGTCGGCGGCGCTGATCTCGACCATCGCCATCCCTCATCGGGAGCGAAAGAACGAGACCGAGCGCATCAATCTCGGGCAGACGTTCGAGGAGCTGCGCGAGGGATGGCGGTTCATCGGCACGAGTCCTGTCGTCCGCTCTGTGATGATCGGGCTGAGCACCGGACTCATCGGAGGCGGCATGGTCGTGCCCCTCGGTCCGACGTTCGCGTCGAAGGTGCTGCATGCCGGCGCCGCCGGGTTCAGCCTGCTGCTCACGGCCATGGGGACCGGCGTCGCCATCGGCGTGCTCGGGCTGTCGACCGTGCAGCGTCGCGTGCGCAAGGAACGGCTGTTTCCGATCGGAGTGCTGAGCGCGGGCGGCGCCCTGCTGGTGGGCGCCTCGATGTCGTCGCTCGCCCTGGCCCTGGTCTTCGTCGGTGTGATGGGCGTCTTCGCGGGCGCCGTTTACGTCATGGGCTTCACCCTGATCCAGGAGAAGGTGTCAGACGAGATCCGGGGCCGCGTGTTCGCCACGCTGTACACGCTCGTGCGCCTGTGCCTTGTCATCGCCTTGACCGTGGGCCCGCTGCTCGCTGCCGCGCTTGACAGCGTCACCCCGGGCTCGGTGCACGCCGGCGGCATCACTGTGCAGCTGCCCGGCACCCGCCTCACCCTCTGGTTGGGCGGCGCGATCATCGTCGGCGCGGGCATCCTCGCCACCTACGCCCTTCGGGGTCACGACGGGCGTGAGGGCCATGAGGCCGACGTGGTGCGCCATGAGTAGGGGCCGGCTCATCGCCTTCGAAGGTGGCGAGGCGTCGGGGAAGTCGACCCAGGCGGCCCGGCTGGCCGCCGAGCGCAGAGCCGTGCTGACGCGAGAGCCCGGGGGTACGGCGTTGGGCGGCGCCATACGGCGGCTCGTGCTCGACCCGGCCGTGTCGGTCTCGCCATGGGCCGAAGCGCTGCTGATGGCCGCCGACCGCGCCCAGCATGTCGCCGAGGTGATCGCTCCGGCGCTGGCTCGAGGCGACGACGTGGTCACCGACCGCTACATCCCGTCCTCGCTCGCCTACCAGGGCTACGGACGGGGACTCGACAAGAGCGCGCTGCACCGCATCTCGGCGTGGGCCACAGGCGGCGTCGACGCCGACCTCGTCGTCCTTCTCGACGTGCCCCCTGCCGTCGCCGCCGCCCGCCTCGAAGGCCGCGACCGCATGGAGGCGGCCGGCGCCGAGTTCCACGCCCGCGTCAGCGAGGGATACCGGGCTCTGGCTGCGGACGATCCAGACCGGTGGGTCGTGGTCGACGGCGAAGGCTCCGTCGACGAGGTAGCGGCGCGCGTCCGCGATGCTGTCGACAAATGGCTGGCGTCACAGTCCTAGAGAAACTCGTGGGGCAGGACCAGGCCGTCGGGCGCCTGGCCGCGGCGGCGCGGACTCCCGTGCACGCCTATCTCTTCGCGGGCCCGCCGGGTAGCGGCAAGCGCGAGGCGGCCCAGGCCTTCGCCGCCGCTCTGCTGTGCCCGAACGGTGGCGACGGCACGTGTGATGTGTGCCGGCGCGTTCTGGCGGCCGCCCACCCCGACGTCGTCGTCGTCGAGCGGTCCGGCCCCTACATCACCGTCGACCAGGCCCGGGAGATCGTGCGCCTGGCCATGCGCACACCGAACGAGGGCCACCGCAAGGTCCTGGTCCTGACCGACTTCCACCTCGTGAAGGAGGCGGCGCCGACGCTGCTCAAGATCATCGAGGAGCCGCCTCAGAGCACCGTCTTCGTCGTGCTCGCCGACCACGTGCCGGTCGAGCTGGAGACGATCGCCTCCCGCTGCGTGCGCGTCGAGTTCCGGGCCATCGGGCGCGAGCAACTGGTGGACACGCTCGTCGCCGAAGGCGTCGACCGGGCCAGCGCCGAGGAGGCCGCCGACGCGGCCGGAGGGCGCCTTGAC
>CADDZP010000421.1 GCA_902812475.1 Actinomycetota bacterium
CCCTCGGAATGGTCGCATTCGAGACCGACTTGGTCCGCTACCGCTTCGGCGGGCGCCAGCTGGCCTCGGTGGTCGCCGCCGCCGCCGTGCTCGCAGGTGCAGCCGCCATCATCCCCGCAGCCGCCACCGGGCGCTGGTACACGCCGGGCAACGACATCGCCCAGTCGGCCGCATGGATGAACGTCGAGGCGACGCGGGGGTCGTTCCGCGTGCTGTGGGTCGGCGATCCCGACGTGCTGCCCGGCAACGGCTGGCGCGTCGACAACGGGGTCGCGTACGCGCTGTCCCGCAACGGGCCACCCGCGGCAGACCAGCTGTGGCCGGGGTCGTCGGCCGGCGCCACCCGCCGGGTGGCGGCGGCGTTGGCGACGGCGCGCCAAGGCCGCACCACGCGTCTCGGCCACCTCCTCGCCCCCATGGCGATCCGGTACATCGCCGTCCCCAGCCATCTCGTCCCGGGGCAGCCCAGCTCCCCGCGCTTCCCGCTCCCGGCTGACGTGGCCGACGGGCTGGCCGCCCAGATCGACCTGCGCGAGCTGCCGTCGGACCCGGCGCTCGCCGTGTACGAGAACACGGCGTGGGGTCCGTTGCGGGCCGCCATCGGCAACGTTCCCGAAGGGCGCCTGGGCGCTGATCTCAGCGCGGCCACACCCGTGCTCCCCGGGCGGCGCGCGCAAACGGCGTACACGGGCCAGGTGCCGGCGGGGAGTGACGTGCTCGTCTCGGAGGCGTCCGGGCACTGGTCAATGGACGAGGGGGGCCACGGGGTGCCCCGCCAGCAGTCGTTCGGATGGGCGAACCGGTACGCGGTGAACGGCGGCGGCCGGGCGAAGCTGCACTACGGCACGCCGATCCTGCGGTACCTCGCCGTGTTGCTCGAGCTGGTGTTCTGGATCGTGGCCATCCGCACGGTCGTCCGTATGCGCCGCGAGGTCCGGGCGTGAACGAGCGGCGCCACACGGTGCGGCGGATCCCCGCGCTCCTCGCCCTGGTCGTCGCCATCGCCGCCGCCGGTTTCGTCGACCACAGCTTCCACCGGCCCAAGGTGACGGTGCAGGCGGCCAGCGGCAGTGCTGCCCTCGCTGCGCCTGCCAACGCCCTCTCGTCGACCTGGTACTGCGCCGGCGGTACGTCGGCTCAGGGCGGCGGTGCCGATGTCGACGTTGCCGTCGCCAACGCCGGAACGACCGCGCGCTCAGGAACGATCACGTTCATCCCCGACCAGGGCCAACCCAAGTCCGTGCCGGTCAAGGTGGCCGCCGCGTCGCGCGCGGTCTTCCGGGCCCAGGACGTGGTGAAGGCGCCGTTCGTTGCCGCCACGGTCGAGCTCGACGGCGGAGCGACGGCTGCGGAGGTGCACGTCACCGGTCCGTTGGGCGACTCGGCCACGACGTGCGCGTCGGCGGCGTCCGACCACTGGTACTTCGCCGAGGGCGCGACCACCAAGGACGCCACCGAGACGCTGTTGCTCTTCAACCCCTTCCCCGAAGACGCCATCGTCGACCTCTCCTTCGCGAGCGAGGACGGCCAGTCGGCGCCCCAGGGACTGCAGGGACTCGCCGTGCGGGGGCGCGGCCTGCAGGCGGTGAACGTCGGCGACTTCGTCCACCGCCGCCAGCAGGTCTCGACCGAGGTGTCGACGCGGGTGGGGCGGGTCGTGGTCTCGCGCCTGCTCTCCTTCGACGGCACGGCCGGACGCAAGGGCCAGTCGCTTGCCCTCGGTGCGCCGGCACTCTCGAAGACGTGGTACTTCCCCGAGGGCATCGTGACCAACGGGATCACCGAGCGTTATCAGCTCTACAACCCGGGCCAGCGCGAGATCCGGGCCCAGCTCGGGCTCGCTCTCGAGCAGGGGTCGGCCGAGCCCATCGAGGTCACGGTCCCCGCCCAGTCGCGCGTCACGGTGACGGCGAACGACCAGCAGCGCATTCCCCGTCAGGTGGCCCACGCCGTGACCGTGACGGCCGACGATCCTGGGCTCGTGGCCGAGCGCTCCATCGACGCCGCATCGCCAGCGCCGCGGACCGGCTTCAGCTCGATCTTCGGAGCGACGTCCCTCCATGACCGATGGCTGTTCGCCATCGGCGAGGCGTCGGACACGTGGGACGAGTGGATCGTCGTGCAGAACCCCGGCACCAGGGCCGTCACGTTCTCGGTGACCGCCCTCGCCGGCGGCCAGCGCCTGGGCATCGAGGCCCTCCAGGACGTGTCGGTCGAGCCCGGCGAGCGCAAGGCCGTACGTCTGGGCGAGCACATCAAGCGCGTCGACCTCCCCGTCACCGTCGAGGCCACCGGGCCCGTCACCGTCGAGCGGGACCTCTACCGGGCCAAGGGATTGGCGTTGATGATGGCGATCGGCACGCCCCTAACGTGAATCGCCGTGGAACGGGTCGTCCTCGCCGTCGCCATCGCGTTGGTGGTCGTCGCCGTCGCCTATGTGATCCAGCGGCGCGCGCCAGAGCCGCCCACCCAGCGCCGCTGGGCCGCCCCCGACCAGCTCGACCGAACCGATTTCGACCGCCCCGGCGCGCCGTGGCTGGTCGCCGTCTTCTCGTCGGCCACCTGTGATTCGTGCCGGGCGGCCGTCGCCGTCGCCCAGGCCCACGCCAGCGCCGACGTCGTCGTCCAGCAGGTCGAGTTCGCGGCCCGTGGCGACCTGCACCGCCGCTACAACGTCGAATCCGTTCCCACCATCGTCATCGCCGATCGCCAGGGCGTCGTCCGGGCCAGCATCGTCGGCCCACCCGCCGAAGGCGAGTTCGAGCGGGCCTTCGCCGAACTGACATCTTCGGCGTAGCGGTTACCGCCGCCGCTGGTTGCGGCTGCCAAATGCGGCTCTGAAGGGAGTGGTGGGGCGACCTGTCGCGCCGCTCCATCCGCTTCGGTCGCTTGTGAACGGCCTCACGTATTTGAACGCCTGGAACGGTTGTGATCGGGCTGTCAAAACGCGAAATCACAACCATTCCAGCCCCTTGAAATTCGTGCGCTGATTCACAAGACCGTTTGCAAGGGGGCGACCGGCGAGACCGCCGTTACCGCCCTCCTTCAGAGCAGCGGTTCGCGGCCGCACGGCGCGGCCGACATGAGCGGGGGGCTCAGCGCTCGCGCCAGGCGGGGCGGGGGGAGTCGGGCAGCTCCTGGGTGCGGTCGTCGTC
>CADDZP010000422.1 GCA_902812475.1 Actinomycetota bacterium
GCTGAAGACGTTGACGCCGCCGATCACGACCTCCACGGCGAAGAGACTGCCCAGCAGGACGCCGAGCCGACGGACGATTCCCGGCCCCGTGCGCCAGGCCCGCACGACGACCCATGCGGCCAGGACGCTCACCAGGGCGGCGACGAGGCGGTGGGCGAACTGCAGCCCGGGGAGGAGCTGGCCGATGTTGCCGGGGATCGCCGTGTGGTCCATCAGCGGCCAGTCCCGGTAGGCCAGGCCTGCGCCCCTGCCCGTGACCGTCGAGCCCAGCAGCAGGAGGCAATAGGTGGCGACAGCGGCGCCGGCGACGAGGCGTGTCAGCGGACGGTTGCCTTCGCCCGGCTCGGTCGACCCGTTGGCCAGGTGCACGGTCAGCACAATGAGCGTTGCCATCAGGACCATGGCCAACGCCAGGTGCGACACGACCGACCACCAGATCAGCTCCCGCCCGACGACGTAGGCACCGAGCGCCGCCTGGGCGATGAACAGCGGCACGATGGCCAGACCCAAGACGAACGTGAGCCTGTCGTGGCGGTGCCAGACGAGCACGCTGACCAGCACGGCCACCGCCGCGTAGATCGAGAAGCTCACCAGATAGCGGTGGCTCATCTCGATGATCGAGTGCGCGTTGGCGGGCGGGATCCAGCGGCCGTAGCACTTCGGCCACCCCGGGCAGCCGAGGCCCGACCCCGTCGCCCGCACCAGCCCGCCGGCGGTGACGGCGAGGAACGTCAGGACCGTCGTGACCACCGAGAGCTTGGCGAGCCGGGACACAGCCGCCCGAGACTACGAGCGGGATACGGGTCCGCACTAATCGTCCTAACGTATTTTTGTGGGCTGCATTGAGCCGGCGATGACGGTGTTTCCCGTCGAGGTCGAGGAGCCGACCTCCGACGAAGTCGTCGTCCCCGATCGACCGTGGGTCGTCATCGTGTGGAACGATCCCATCAACCTGATGTCGTACGTGACCTACGTCTTCCAGAAGCTGTTCGGGTACAGCCGCGAGAAGGCGACCAAGCTCATGCTCGACGTCCACCACAAGGGCAAGGCCGTCGTTTCGAGCGGCTCGCGCGAGAAGGCGGAGCTCGACGTGTTCCGCCTCCACGAGCACGGCCTGTGGGCGACCCTGCAGCACGACGAGTGAGGTTCTCGGCCCGCCGCATCAAGCGGACGCGAACCGGCGCGTTCGAAATCCGGATCCCGCCCGAGGAGCGGGAGGTCCTGCGGGGGCTGCCGGCGCAGATGCGGGACGCCCTCGCTCTCGGCAAGAACGACCCTGCGGTCGCCCGCCTGAACCCGAGTGCCTGCCTCGACGACGAGGAGGTCGACGCCGAGTTCCACCGGCTGATGGACGACGATCTCAATGCCGGTCGCCTCGAAGCCCTCGAGCAGTTCGAGCAGACGGTCGACGCGCCACGGCTGGACGAAGAGCAGGCGCTCGCGTGGATGCGCGCCATCAACGACCTGCGTCTGCTGCTCGGCACGCGGCTCGACGTCACCGAGGACCTCGCCGACCGCCGCGTGCCACCCGACGATCCTCGGGTCGGGGCCTTCGCCCTGTACGACTACCTCAGCCTGTTGACCCAGGAGCTGGTCGAGGCCCTCGACACGTGACCGATCCGGCGGCGAGCCTGCGAGCCGGCGTCGGTCGGGAAGGCGCGTCGCCCCTGGTCTCGCCTCCGCTTCGCTTCGACTCGCTCGGGGTGCATCCGAACGCGACACGAACAGGCGCCGACGGCGCATGAACGGCGCCGAGGTGGTTCGCGCTTACCACTCGGCCACGATCCACGGCGGCGACCATGACCGATCGCGCCTTGTCCGCTTCCGGCCGTTGGATCCAACGAACCGACCGGCGCCGTTCAAGGTCTATCCGGACTACCCGTTCACACCTCTCGACGACGACGATCCCCTCGGCCGGCTCCTCTTCTACTCACTGGGTGTCACCCGCGTCAGCGGTTCGTCGTACTTCCGGGCGGCGATGTCGGCCGGCAACCTGCACCCGGTCGAGGCGTACGCCGTCGCCGACGACGACTTCGTCGCCCATTACCACCCTCTCCAGCACGGCCTCACGACGCTGCACGAAGAAGACGGCGATGGTCACCGCGCATGGATCGCCGTAGTCCTCACCGGCATCCCGTGGCGCACGGCGTGGAAGTACGGCGAACGGGGCTGGCGCCACCTGTGGTGGGACTCGGGTGCCGTCGTGGCCAACATGCTGGCCCTGTCCGACGACGTCAGCGTGTCGCTCGACTTCGACGACGACGCCGTCAACCGTCTCGTCGGCGTCGACGGCACGAGCGAGTTCGCCTTGGCCGTCGTGCACCTCGTCGACGAAGAGTTGCCGGGCGCCGAAACACACGTCACGACGCCGGCGCTGTCGCGCAACCCGATCGAGTTCCCGCTCGTCACGGAGATCCAGAACGGCACGCGGCAGCATCATGGACATTTACGCGCGTATAGGGGCGGCAAACGTCCACAGTTGCGCGGCCAAGCAATCGAAGACCTCATCTTGCGGCGGGGCTCGACGCGGCTGTTCCGCCACGAGACCGTGCCGGAGGCGTCGTTGAAGGACCCCGTCGACGTGGCCACCGACGGGGCGCCGCTGCTCGAGCACCTCATCGCCGTGCATGCCGTCGAAGGATGGCCGGCGGCGCCCCGCGCCGTCACCCAGCACCTGTGCTACGACCAGCCGCTCGGGGGCGACAGCGCCTACACGGTCTTCCACTCCGCCGACCTCGAGAAGGTGCTGGCCGACGTGGGCCCTCGCGGCTACCGCGCCGCCCTCTTCGAGGCGGGCATGGCGGCCGAGCGTCTGGAGCTGGCCGCCTTCTCGCTCGGGTTGGGGGCCACCGGCCTCACGTTCTACGACGACGAGGTGAAGGAGGTCTTCGATACCGATGCCGCCTGCATGCTGGTGACGGCTGTCGGCGTGCCCGACTACCGCTCGCGTCCCGGCGGCGCACCCCGCAAGCCGACCCAGCTGCACGGCTTCGACGCCCTCATGGGTCGCCTGCAGATGCGCATGCTCGCTGGCAGGAACACGACCCCCGGCCAGTAGCGTTCTCCGAGCACCGGCCCCCATCGTCTAGCGGCCTAGGACACCACCCTTTCAAGGTGGCGGCACGGGTTCGAATCCCGTTGGGGGTGCT
>CADDZP010000423.1 GCA_902812475.1 Actinomycetota bacterium
CTTCCGCTGCTCCAGGGCCTGCCTCCGGCTGGGCCGGCCGGGTCCCGTGTCGGCGGGCGAGCCGCCGATCTCTTGGCCGTGGCCCAGGCCATGCCGCCGCCGGTCGTCCAGCGCGTCGTCGCCGTCGTCGCCGCCGACGGCGGACAGGTCGAACTGCGGCTCAAGCCGACGGGGGTCGTGCGCCTCGGCCCGCCCGACCAGTTGGCTGACAAGATGCTGGCGGCCGAGACCGTCCTGACGCAGGTCGACCTCACCCGACTGGCCGTCCTGGACGTCCGCGTCCCGGCGAGTCCGGCGCTCACCCGTGCTTGACTCTCGCCCGGGGCGGCCGGTAGCGTCTCAACCGCCAGCAGAGGTTGACATAACTCTAGACCTTAAGTTGAGGTTGAGGGAATTGTTGCTGCTGCGGATGTAGCGAGGGGAGAGCGCCATGGTCGGCGTACCGCAGAACTACTTGGCTGTCATCAAAGTCGTCGGCATCGGCGGCGGTGGCGTGAACGCGGTGAACCGCATGATCGACGCGGGTTTGAAGGGCGTCGAGTTCATCGCCGTCAACACCGATGCCCAAGCGCTGTTGATGAGCGACGCCGACGTCAAGCTCGACATCGGCCGCGAGCTGACGCGCGGCCTCGGTGCCGGCAGTGATCCCGAGGTGGGTCAGCAGGCGGCGGCTGAGCATCGCGACGAGATCGAAGAGGTGCTCAAGGGCGCCGACATGGTGTTCATCACGGCCGGCAAGGGCGGTGGCACCGGCACCGGTGGGGCGCCCGTCGTGGCCGAGATCGCCAAGTCGCTCGGCGCGCTCACGATCGGCGTCGTCACGCGGCCGTTCTCCTTCGAGGGCAGGCGCCGTTCGGTGCAGGCCGAGCAGGGCATCGTGAAGCTGCGCGAGAAGGTCGACACGCTCATCGTCATCCCCAACGACCGGCTGCTGTCGGTGTCCAACGACAAGACGTCGGTGCTGAACGCCTTCAAGATGGCCGACGAGGTGCTCCTGCAGGGCGTCCAGGGCATCACCGATCTGATCACCACGCCCGGTCTCATCAACACCGACTTCGCCGATGTGAAGATGATCATGACCAACGCCGGCTCGTCGCTGATGGGCATCGGCTACGCGTCGGGCGAAGGACGCGCCCTCAACGCCGCCCGCGCTGCCATCTCGAGTCCGCTGCTCGAGGCGTCCATCGAAGGGGCGCGGGGCATCCTGCTCAACATCTCGGGCGGCAGCGACCTCGGCCTGTTCGAAGTCAACGAGGCGGCCGAGATCATCCGCGGCGTGGCCCATCCCGACGCCAACATCATCTTCGGCGCCGTCATCGACGACACGATGGGTGATGAGGTCCGTGTCACGGTCATCGCCGCCGGCTTCGACCGTTGGGACGAAGCCAAGTCTGGTCGCAGCGAACGGCGGAGCGCCCTCGGCCTCGAGACCGCCGCGCACGACGTGTTCGGCTCCGCCGACGAAGACGACCTCGATCTCGGCGGTGGCGACGACGACTTCGACGTCCCGTCCTTCCTGAAGTAGCGCTGCTCTCCGTCGACGCCGGGTCGACGCACGTCCGCTTCACCGGGCGCGCCGAGGGCGACATGGGTCACGGCGGCGCCTACGTCCACGAGGTCTCGCCCGCCGTCGACGCCCGGCGCCGGACGATCGTCGATGTGCCATGGACGTGGCTCCGCCAGGTGCACGGGGACGACGTCGTCACCGTCCGCTCACCCGGCGACGGCGCAGGCACCAAGGCGGACGCGGCCGTCACCGACCGGGCTGGCTGCGCCGTCGCCGTGCTGACAGCCGATTGCGCGCCCATCGCCCTGCTCAGTCGCGAGGGCGTCGTGGGTGCCGTCCATGCCGGGTGGCGCGGCCTCGTGGGCGGCGTGGTCGAGCGGGCAGTGGAAAGGGCGCGCCAACTCGGCGCCCACCAGTTGCGCGCCGCGCTCGGGCCGTGCATCCATCCCGAGTGCTACGAGTTCGGCGCCGCTGATCTCGACACCGTGGCGGCGCGGCTGGGCGACGGCGTGCGTGGGATCACGGCTCGGGGCACGCGGGCGCTCGACGTTCCCGCCGCCGTTCGCGCGGCACTGCACGCGGCGGGGGTCACCGACGTGGACGACGTCAACGTCTGTACGGCGTGCAGCGACGACTACTTCTCCTGGCGGGCCCGAGCCGAGCAGGGCCGCCAGGCGCTCGTGGTGTGGCGGGACTAGCGGCGGACGTCGCCGAGCGACTCGCCGTGGTGCGCGACCGAATCGAGCGCGCCGGACGGGACTGGCGGGAGATCACGCTCGTCGCCGTCACCAAGGACTTCGGTCCCGAGGCGGTCGAAGCGGCGAAGGCCAACGGCCTCCTCGATGTGGGCGAGAACCGCGCCGACCACCTGGTCGACAAGGCCCGGGTGGTGCGTGGCGTTCGCTGGCACTTCCTCGACCGAGTGCAGCGCAACAAGGTGGCGGCGCTGGCGCCGCATGTCACCCTGTGGCAGGCGCTCGACCGCGTCGCCGCCGGGCGGGAGATCGCCAAGCGGGCACCGGGCGCGGCCGTGCTCGTGCAGGTCAACGTCAGCGGGGAGCCCCAGAAGCACGGTGCCCACCCCGGGGAGGCGACAGCGCTCGTCGGCGACCTTCGCTCGCTCGGCCTCGACGTCCGCGGGCTCATGGCGGTCGGGCCCACCGGCCCACCGGAGGCGGCGCGACCGGCCTTCCGATCGCTCGTGGAACTGGCCGATCAGCTCGGCCTGGCGGTGCGCTCGATGGGCATGACCGACGATCTGGAAGTGGCCGTGCAGGAGGGCACGACGATGCTCAGAATCGGCCGCGGACTGTTCGGGGCGCGCAACCGAGCCCGCTGACCGAGTCAGCTACGGCGGCGTTTCGCCGTCGTCGCGATGGTTGCGCGGGCCGCAGGTCCACGATCTGAAGGCAATTACCTGCGACGATAGGCTCGCCCGAAGGAGGCTGAGAAAAAGACATGGCTTCTGCCTGGCGACGAGTCATGGTCTACCTGGGGCTCGTCGACGACGATGAGTACGAGGAATACGAGCCGTACGACGAGCCGGCGCCCGTCGCCGCGCCTCCGCCGCCCGCGCCTCCGCGTCGTTCCGCCATCTCCTACGTCGAGCCCGAGGGCGCCACCGCCGGCGTGCGCACGCTT
>CADDZP010000424.1 GCA_902812475.1 Actinomycetota bacterium
GCTCAACGCCGCCGCACGACGGTGTCCCCGATGGGCACGTCGGGTCCCCAGCCGGTCTCGAGGGGTTCTGCGGCCACGAGGCTGTCGGTCATCGCTCAGTCCTCCAGCCGGTAGAAGCGCCAGAAGGGATGCTCGATGGGCAGGATGTCGAAGCTGGACCAGCCCGCTGCGCGGGCGATGTTGGCGAACATGTCGGGGCGCATGACGGTGCCCGGGGCCTGGCAGTCGGGCTCGACCCGGCTCTGGGGCAGGCACCACAGGACGCTGGCCGACGCGAAGAACGACTCGGTGGGGTCGCCGATCTGGATGGTCTCACCGGTGCGCTCGTCCATGACGATGACGGTGCCGCCGTCTGCGACCGCAGCCCGGGCCTGGGCCAGGGCCTCGACGGGGCGGCCCATGTCGTGCAGGCACTCGAAGAACAGGATCAGGTCGTAGCGCGTGTCGCCGTAACCGCCGCTCTTGGCGTCGACGACCTCGAACGTCACCCTGTCGTTGACGCCCGCCTCGACGGCATTGCGCCGGGCCCGGGTGATGGAGTCCTCGTCGGCGTCGTAGCCGTCGACGCGGATGTGAGGAAATGCCTTCGCCAGCTCGATCGAGGCCCAGCCGACGCCGCAGCCGACGTCGGCGACGCGCGCCGGGTTCGCCGAGTCCTGCAGGCGGGCGAACACGTCGGGGATGGCGGGCAGCCAGGTGCCGGCGAGCTCGTTGACAAAGGCGGGCCGGTTGAGGGCGGCCTGGGCCTCGACGGCCTCGGGCCCGTAGCGGGTATAGGGAACGCCGGCGCCCGTGCGGAAGGCCGCCAGCAGGTCGGGCAGCACCCGTCCGACGGCCGAGGCTGCGAACGGCAGTCCGCCGAGGTAGGCCGGGCTGGTCTCCTCGACGAGCGTTTCCCGCACGCCGTCGGCGGCCGTGAAGGTGGCCGTGGCGAGGTCCTCGGAGTCGGCGGTCACCAGGCCGGCGACGGTCTCGGCCTGCAGCCACTCCCGTAGGTACCACCCGTCGAGGGCGGTCGCCGCCGCCAGCTCGGCCGCCGTCTGGGGACCGCCGTCGGCCAGGGCCCGGAACAGACCGAGCTTCACGCCCAGGTACACGCTCATCACGTGCATCGTGCCGACGCCTTCGATGAACAGGCGCCCCACCAGGTCTTCCACCGGATTCGCCTCGGTGGCCACCGCAGTGGCCATGTCAACAGTCATGTGCCATCCCTCCTCGTGGAAGGTGGGCGGACGCCCGCCTTCACCAGGAAGGCGTCACATGTGGCGTGGCGATGTCACGTTCGCTGCTGTGTCACGTTCACTGTTGTGTCACGTGCACTGCTGGGTCACGTCTGCCAGCTGACGGGGTCCTCGGGCTGGTAGGAGCAGAAGCGCCCGGTCGATACCGAGGCCCGCAGATGACGGGCGAGGGCCGGGTGCACCTCGGCGATGGCCTTCAGGGCGGTACCCACCCGCATGGTAACGGCCTTGCGGGCTCGTTCGGCCGGATCGCCCGTCGTCCGGGCCCGGCCGCCGAGCCCCAGGGCCCCGCTCAGTTCAGCGACGATGAACGCACTCTCCTCGGACAGCACCGCCATCCGCCCGGTGTCGGCGTTGGCCTGGGCCTCGGCCAGCTCCTCGTCCAGGTCGGTCAGGCGCCGGCGGTACTCCTCACGTGCCCGACGGTCGAGCGTCGGCCCGGTGTCGGCTCGGGCGGCGCGCACGGCACGCCGATCCTCGCTCTCCACCAGGTCGAGGGCCGGGATCTCGTCGCCGGGGCGGGTGAGCAGGACGGCCAGGTCCCGCATTCCTTTCGAGTCGGGCACGGTCGCCGTCTGGCCTCGCCACACCACCCGCCACACCCGGCCCTCGCGCCGGAACACCGTGGTCGCGGGGGCGGGCTCGGCCGGGGCCTTCGCCGCCGGTGCTCCGTCGAGCTTGGCCAGCTCGTGCTCGGTGAGGCGCCTCAGAAGACGGGCACCGTCCTGGCGATGGGCGTCCAGCGCAGTCGACAGCCATTCTCTGGCCTCCTGGCGCCGCTCGAGGGCGACGGCGAGGCGACCGAGCTGGAAGGCGGCGACGCCGTAGCACGCACCGCCGATGCCGTCGACCACCCACAGGTCGGCGTACGGCTGCATCAGCTCGTAGGCCAGTTCCACGGCGTCGAGCTCGCCGACGAGACGGCCCGCCTCGCCGGCCATCCAGGCCATCTCCAGCCACTCCGAGTCCTTGGGCATGTCCCGGAACCGGTGCTCCATGCGCTCGCGTACCAGCACTCGGGCGCGCTCGGTCGAGCCGACGAGGGCGAGCCAGGCCGCGGGCGCCCACCCGTACGCCGGGGGCACGTCCCCGAGCCACGAGTCATACGCCGCTTCGGCCTCGGCCATGAACGACGGCTGGGGTCCGACCAACATGCCGATCCCGAGGCGCAGCGTGAACGCCATGATCTGGGCGTTGCCGCTGCCGGCGCGCGTCCCGACCGCGTCCACCTCCTCTGCGCACCGCGCCGCGGCGTCGACGTCGCCGTCCACGAGCGCTCGCATGCCCCGCCAGAGCGGCACGGGCCAGGAGTAGAGGGCGAGGCGCAGTCGATCGGCGACCTGCGCGTAGGCGGCGATCTCGGCGTCGACCTCGGCGAGGCGGCCCAGCTCCAACAGGGCGACCAGGTGCATGCGGCGGGCGAGGAGCAGGAGCATCGGATCTTCGACGCGACGGGAGAGCTCGGCCATGCGGGCCGAGCTCTCCAGACGCGCCGCGACGTGGTCCGGCCCGGCCAGCGCCTCGATCGTGGCGGCCAGCGCCGACGCCTCGGCGCGGGCGTCGCCCACTCGGCGTGCGACATCGACGGCCTGTTGGGCCAACGCCTGCCGGCGAGTGTCGTGCTCGGGACGGCCGGCGAGCAGCAACGACAAACGGGCGAGCGTGGCGGCGTGGAGGGACGGGTCGCCACCGATCTTGTCGACGGCCCACTCGAGGGCGGGCCGCTGGCGGTCGTCGGCGAGGTCGACCTCGAAACCGCCGACACCCGTTCCCATGGCGAGCACGGCGCGGGCCACAGCGGCTGGCATGTCTGCCGCCTGCGCCAGTTCGACGGCCTCGGCCAGTGTTGCCCGTCCTTCGGCCAGGCGGCCGGCGAGGACCTGAGCCTCGCCC
>CADDZP010000425.1 GCA_902812475.1 Actinomycetota bacterium
GCCTCGGACTCGAGGCCGGCGAAGCAGACGTGGCAGTTCCCGGCGATCTTGGTGGCCCGGTCGCCGGTCTCGACGGCGTCGGGAACGGCTGCAAGAAGGCCGTCGGCGAGCCGGTCACGGAGCGCTCGCACGCGGGCGACGGTTGGGGCGCGGTCGGTGACCGTCGCCTGCATGGCGGCGGCCATTCCGACGATCCCGGCCACGTTGTACGTCCCGCTGCGGCGATCGCGTTCCTGGCCCCCACCGTGGACGATCGGGGCGACCTGCACGCCCTCGCGCACGACCAGGGCGCCCACCCCCTTGGGGCCGCCGAACTTGTGGGCGCTCACGGCGACCAGGTCGGCGGCGGCGGCGAGACCGGCGACGTCGAGCCACGGAAAGGCCTGCACGGCGTCTGTGTGGAGCACGGCTTCCGGTGCACTTTCCCGTACGAGGGCGGCCACCTCGGCGAGGGGCTGAACGACGCCGACCTCGTTGTTGGCGAGCATGACGGACACGACACTGACGTGAGGATCGAGCAGCCGGCGCAGAGCCTCCAGGTCGACGATGCCGTTGGCGTCGACAGCGACGTGGCGGGGATCCCGGACGGCGTCTGCGGCGTGGAGCACGGCGTGGTGTTCAACCGCCGAGCACACCACGGGTCCGGGTCGCACGGTGTGGTGGCCGATGACGGCCAGGTTGTCGGCCTCGGTGCCGCCGCCGGTGAACACGATCTCCCCGGGCCGGGCGCCCAGACACTCGGCCACGAGGTCGCGCGCCTCGTCGAGGGCCTTGCGCGCCTCCCGGGCGACGGCGTGAGACCCCGACGGATTGCCGAATCGCTCGGTGAGGAACGGGATCATCGCCTCGACCGCCTCGGGCCGCATCGGCGTCGTCGCTGCGTGGTCGAGATACGCCGTCATCGTGTCGCCCAGGCTATGAGCCACGCCTGCGATACGCGGCGGCGACGCTGGCGAGGAAGACGTCGGCGGAAACGCCCGGTGGCGGAGGCGGCTGCACACGTGCGGCCACGCTCTCACCGATCTGGGCTGCGAGACGAGCGCGCACCGGCGGCGGCAGCGACGGGGCCCGAAGGAGGAACGTACGCACGACGCCGTAGTCAGCAGGGCCGAGGGCGGTGACGTCGAGGCTGTCGGTGTAGCCGTCGAGGCCAGCGGGCGGAACGAACGTCGTGGGTGCGGGCCGGCGCAGACCCGTGCGTTCGCGCAATACGACGGTGCCCGCGGCCAGGTCGCCGAGGCGCTGGTTGTCGGAGGTCACCAGCACGGAGACGACGGCGACGGCGCCCGAGCTCACGAGGAAGTCGACGATGCCGAGGGCGGCCCGGATGGCGGCGTGGCGAAAGCCGATCTGGCCGCCCTCCTTGGTGACCACCCGCAGGCCCATGGCGGCCTTGCCCACGGTCCTGCCTCGCCACAACGTCTCCAGGGCGATCGGATAGCCCCAGGTGACGAGGAAGACGAGGATCAGGACGATCGTCGTGCCCACCCAGCCGAACGAAGCGTTCCCGGCGATGACGAACAGGACGACGAGCGCCGTGCCCTGGATGGCCCAGTCGATGACCACGCCGAGGAAACGCGACCCGAGGCTCGCGGTCTCGAGGTCGAGGGGCACTGCCTCGGGAATGACAACGACAGCCGGACGCGCCTCCATACGTTTACGGTAGGGCCCACCGCCGACTTTCGTGCGTTGATGCCCAATAGTTGGGCATCAACGCACGAAAGTCGGGTGAGGAGTGACCCGCTGATGGACGTCGACAGCTTCCTCGCCGCCAACCAGGCGTCGTGGGACCGCCTTTCGCAGCTCGTCACCCGGGCCGGTCGAGGCATCAGGCGTCTGTCGCCCGCCGAGCTCGAGGAGCTCGTCGGCCTCTACCAGCGGGCCGCCACGCAGCTCTCCTACGCGCGCACGACCTACCGCGACCCGGCGCTGACGGCGAACCTCAGCAGCCTCGTGGCCCGGGCGGGCGCCGTCGTCTACGGCAGCAGGGCCGGCACGCTGCGCGGCCTCGGTCGCTTCTTCTCGGTCACATTCCCGGCCGCCGTCTGGTACAGCCGGCGGTTCATGGCGGCCAGCGCCGCCCTGTTCGTCGTCCCGGCGCTGGCCGTCGGCCTCTGGGTCGGCACCTCGCCACGCGCCGTCGAGGCGACGGGCCCCAAGGCGGTGCGCGAGGCGTACGTCAACCAGGATTTCGAGCAGTACTACCGGTCGGCGCCCGCCTCGGAGTTCGCCTCGCAGGTCTTCACCAACAACGTCCAGGTGTCGATCTATGCGTTCGCGGCCGGCATCGCCTTCTGCGCCGTGACGGCGTTCATCCTCGCCTACAACGGCGCCAGCGTCGGCGTGGCAGGCGGCCTGTTCGCCTCGGTCGGCCAGTCGGCCAAGTTCTTCGGGCTGATCCTTCCCCACGGGCTACTCGAGCTGACCGCTGTCTTCATCGCCGGCGGCGCCGGCCTGCGCCTCGGGTGGACGATCATCGACCCGGGTGACCGGACCCGACGGGCGGCGCTGGCAGAGGAGGGCCGCCGGGCCATGGCCATCGTCGCCGGCCTCGTCGTCGTGTTCGCCGTTGCCGGCACCATCGAGGGCTTCGTCACAGGGTCATCGCTCCCGACGTGGGTCCGCGTCGGCATCGGCGCCGTGGGCGAGGCCGTGCTGTTGACATGGCTGTTCGTCCGGGGCCGGGCCGCGGCCGAGCGGGGCCTGACGGGCGCCTTGGGCGAGACGTGACGAACTGCAACTGCGGCTCTGAAGGGGCGACTCCGCTTTCAAGGGCCCGTGTGGCTGTTGGCCTGCTCCGGTTGCGAGGGTATGCCCGAATTGGAACAGCCATTCCAGCCGTTCAACGTCGTGAAACGGTTCTCATGCGCCCGTAGCGCTGGGAAGTGAGCGGTTTGTCCGCTTGCAACAGCGACAACGGTGCATCAGTTGACCAGGTCCCGGAATCGCCCCCTTCAGAGCGGCAGTTGACAACCTCGAGCGACGAACTCAGAGGCGGCCGGTGGCCTTGAGGTGGAGGTAGGCGTCGGCCAGTTGGGGGGCAAGGCGGCCGGGTGGGGCGTCGACGACGGTGGCGCCGAGGCCGCGCAGGCGGGCAATCGTGCGCCCGCGGCCGTCGAGG
>CADDZP010000426.1 GCA_902812475.1 Actinomycetota bacterium
GCCCGGGCGGCCACGCCGGCGGCGGCCGCCGGACCGAGCGCTCCTTGGAGTGACGCGAATGTCACGCCGAGCGACAGGGAAGGGTCCGGCACGCGGCGAACGGTAGCGCCGAGCGCCCTCGGCGTGACGGTTGACCGCAGAACCCGTCGGGTAGGGTGAGATCGCTGTTAACGGCAGGCCTGTTCGTGACGATGGTTACGGAACAGGCCACCGGCAGACGGCGTTGGAGAGAACGATGAGCGACACACTCGAGAGCGAAGCGATTGCCGAGGCCCTGGCCATCATCGACCAGAGCCTGGAGCGGGTCCACGAGCGCGGCATGCTCACCTCGTCGGAGGTGTCCGATCTGCTTCTCGACGTCCGCCTCCTCCTCGCCGGGGCCGCCCTCGAGACGGAGCCCGCGGCGGCCAACTGAGGCTGGGCCTGTGCCGTCGTGCTGATCTACGACGGCGACTGCGGGATGTGCAACCAGAGCGCCGACTGGGCTCGCGCCCACCTGCCCCCCGGCACGCCGATCGTGCCGTGGCAGGACGTGCCCGACCTGGCCGCCCTCGGCCTCACCGTCGACGACGTGCAGACGGCGGCCTACTGGGTCGACGACGATGGCACCCTCCACCGCGGAGAGGCGGCCATCGCCGAAGCCTTGCGCCGGGCGGGCGGAGCGTGGCGGCTCGCCGGTGCGGCCATCGACTCCTGGCCCCTGCGCCCCGTCGCCCGCCGGCTCTACGTGTGGGTGGCCGACAACCGCCACCGCCTGAGCCGCGGCGGCTCCTGCGCTGTTCAGTAAGCGGTTCCCTCTACAGTCCGCATCCGTGCGCACCGTGGTCTGCCCCCAGCTCGGCCCGCTGGGCGACATCGCCATCGAGGACCGCCCGCCCCTCGCGCCCGGCCCCGACGAGGTCATCGTCAACGTGCGCGCCGCGGGCGTGAACTTCGTCGACGGCCTCATCTGCCAGGGCAAGTACCAGATCAAGCCACCGACGCCGTTCGTCCCCGGCAGCGAGATCGCCGGCGAGGTGGCCGCCGTCGGCGCCGCCGTGCACGGTGTGTCGCCCGGGGACCGCGTCATCGCCATGACGGGGTTCGGCGGGTTCGCCGAGCAGGTGGCCGTGCCGGCTGCACTCGTCGTGCGGGCTCCGGACAAGCTCGGCTTCGGCCAGGCCGCCGCCCTCATCCAGAGCTACAGCACCTCGCTGTTCACGCTCAGCCGCCGCACGTCGGTCACCCCCGGCGAATGGGTGCTGATCCTCGGCGCCGGCGGGGGCATCGGCCTGGCCTGCACCGACGTCGCCGTCGCCCTGGGCGCCCATGTCATCGCCGCTGCGTCGACGCCCGAGAAGCTCGAGGCCGCCGAGGAGATGGGCGCCGAGGCGACCATCGCCTATGAGGACGAGGATCTCAAGACGCGGGCGCGGGAGCTGTCGGGCGGTGGCGTCGACGTCGTTGTCGACACTGTCGGCGGGCGCCACAGCGAGCCCGCCCTGCGGGCGACGCGCTGGTGGGGACGGTTCTGCGTCGTCGGGTTCGCGTCGGGGACGATCCCCTCGCTGCCCCTCAACCAGATCCTGCTCAACAACCGCACGGTCGTCGGTGTCGACTGGGGCGCGTGGACGTTCCGCGACCAGGCCGGGTTCAGCGAGCTTCTAACCGAGCTGATGAAGATGGTGGAAAGCGGCAAGCTGCACCCGCCCGAGCCCGCCGAGCGGCCGCTCGTCGAGGCGGCCAAGGCCATGGAGGACCTCATCGAGCGGCGGGTCATCGGCAAGGTCGTGCTGGTCCCTTGACCGGTGCCGCACACGACGAGGTGCTGCGGCGCGTGTCGAGTGAGCTCGCCAGGCTTCACTCGTGGGACGACGTGGCTGCCTACGTCGTCAGCGGTGCCGTGCAGCTGCTCGGCGGCAACACCGGCTCGCTGTGCCTGCTGACGGCGGACAAGCGTGAGCTGGAGATCATCGCCGAGCACGGATACTCGCTGGAGGTCAGCGCCGTCTGGACGCGCTTTCGCGTCGACGCACCGCTGCCAGCCAGCGAAGCGGTACGCACGGGCAAGGCGGTGTTCATCACGTCACCCGAGGACCGCGACGCCCGCTACCCGATCTTCGTGGACCACCCCGTCGTGCAGGACGCGGCGTACGCCATCGAGCCGCTGGTCGTCGACGGTCGGACCCTCGGTGCGCTGGTGATCGGGTTCGAGCAGTCCCGGCCGTTCAGCGACGAGCAGCGGGCCCTCCTGGGCGCGGCGGCCGAGCGGTGTGGCGAGGCGCTCGTCAACCGCCGCCGGCCTTGAGCATCTCGGCGAAGGACTCCTCGATGCAGGTCCGCAGCAGCTCGGGGTCGTCGATGGCGGCCGTGTCGATGTTGAGGCCGACGTCGAAGCGGTTCTTGTAGGACATCACCGTGGCGTTGAACGCCGTGCCCGCCGTCGGCCCCATCGGGTGGTTGGCGAGGATGAGGGCGCCGGCGATGTAGAGGTCGAAGTCGGCGGCCTTGACGTTGGACGCCGCGAAGTCGACTGTCTGGGCCTGCTGGCGGGCGACCCGTGTCAGCAGCGACGTGGGGAGGCTGTTCATCACGCCGGCAAGGGACCCGAACAGGCCGAGGGCCCGCTCGGTCTTGGCCACGTTCAGACGCTCGTGGACGGCGGCGAAACGGGCGGCCGGGTCGTCGACGCCGGCGGGGATCACCAGGCGGGCGGGGCTGAAGGCGTTGCCGCCGGCGGACGTGTCGTCGCGGATGTTCACCGGCATGGTCACACGGAGCTCGTCGACAGCCGAGCCCTTGGCCCGGTGGTAGGCGGCGGCGCCGCCGGCGAGGGCCGTGACGAACACGTCGTTCACCGTGCCGCCGAGTGCCTTGCCCGTGCGCTTGACGTCGTCGAGGTTGACCGTGAAGGTCTCGAAGCGGCGGGAGAGCGACCGACCCGTCCACAGCGGCGACTTGGCCGACGAGACGACGGCGAGTTGGCGCCACAGCGAAGTGGCGGTGTCGACGGTCCCTCTGGCGAGCTTCACCGCCCGGTCCGGGTGGGTGACGACCCCGCCCGCGCCCGCCGCCGCCCGCTCGAGCACACCGAGCTGGCGTCGCGCGTTGTGGGCGAGGGCGTCGGACACGATGTCGTAC
>CADDZP010000427.1 GCA_902812475.1 Actinomycetota bacterium
GTGCCGTGGCTTCCGGGTTCGTCGACGAGGCGCAGCTCCACGTGCGCGCCGGGAACGGCGGCGCCGGGGCCGTGTCGTTCCGTCGCGAGGCGCATGTGCCTCGGGGCGGGCCCGACGGGGGCGACGGGGGCAAGGGCGGCGACGTCTGGCTGGTGGCCGACCGCAACGTGTCCTCGCTGCTCTGGTTCAAGGACCACCCGTTCAAGCGGGCTGGCGACGGTAAGCACGGCCAGGGCGGTGGCCGTCACGGGGCGAACGGGGCCGACGCACTGGTGGCGGTGCCCGAAGGGACGACGGTCAAGGAGAAGGACGGCACGGTCGTCGCCGACCTCGTCAACGAGGGCGACCGGTGGCTGGTGGCCCACGGCGGACGGGGTGGGCGCGGCAACGCCCGGTTCCTGACCAACAAGCGGCGGGCCCCGACGTTCGCCGAGCAGGGAGAGGCCGGCGAGGAGCGCTGGCTCGACATGGAGCTGCGCCTCATGGCCGACGTCGCCCTCGTCGGTCTGCCCAACGCGGGAAAGAGCACGCTGATCTCCCGGATCTCGGCCGCCAAGCCAAAGGTGGCCGATTATCCGTTCACCACGCTCCAGCCCCATCTCGGCGTCGTCTCCATGGAGGACCGAGAGATCGTCGTGGCGGACGTCCCGGGGCTGATCGAAGGCGCGGCCGAAGGGCGCGGCCTCGGTCATCAGTTCCTGCGTCACGTCGAGCGGGCGCGGGCCCTGCTCGTGCTGGTCGACCTGGCCAACGTCGAGCAGATCGAGCCCGCCGAGCAGGAACGCGTGCTCCTCGACGAGCTGCGGCGTTACAAGCCGGAGCTGCTCGAGCGACCACGCGTCACCGTCGGCACGAAGGCGGACGCGGCCTTTCTGCCGTGGGACGGGACGCGCATCTCGGCGGCGACAGGGGTGGGCATCCGTCCCCTGCTCGGACGCCTGTTCCAGCTCGTCGACGAGGCGCGCGCCGCCGAGCCCGTGCCGGACTCCTTCGTCGTGCACGAGCCGCTGGCCGAGGGGTTCCGCATCGAACGCGACCCGAGCGGCGCCTTCCGGGTCGTCGGACGCCCGGTCGAGCGGGCCGTCGCCCTTTCCGACATCACCACGCCCGACGCCCAGGAGTACGTCCGCCGCCGGCTCCAGCGCCTGGGCGTCGACCGCGCGCTCGAGCGGGCGGGCGCACGCGAGGGCGACACCGTGCACATCGGCGACATGGAGTTCGAGTACCAACCGATGCAGACGGGAAGCAGCCGGCGGTGATCGTCGTCGCCAAGATCGGCACGTCCTCGATCACCGATACCCACGGCGAGGTGCACACCGCCGCCATCGACAAGCTCTGCGCCGAGGTGGCGACGCTCAGGGGTCGCCATCACCGGGTCGTCATCGTGACGTCGGGCGCCATCGCCGCCGGCCTTCCCGCACTCGGTCTGAGCGGCGCCCGCCCCGCCGACCTGGCCACCCTTCAGGCCATCTCGGCCGTGGGCCAGAGCCGTCTCATGCGCGTGTACGACGACGCCCTCGCCCGCCACGGCCTCGTGGGGGGCCAGGTCCTCCTCGCTCCTCTGGACTTCGTGCACCGCCAGCAGTACCTGCACGCGCGGGGGACGCTCACCCGTCTGCTCGACCTGGGCGTCGTGGCCGTCGTGAACGAGAACGATGCCGTCGCCGACGACGAGATCCGCTTCGGCGACAACGACCGCCTGGCCGCCCTCGTCGCCCACCTCGTCAACGCCGACGTGCTCGTGATGCTCACCGACACGCCGGGGGTCTTGACCGCCGATCCCCGCCTCGACGTCGACGCCTCGCTGATCGAAGAGATCGTCGAGGTCGACCACGAACTGGAGCGAGTGGCCGGCGGCGCCGGCTCCGTTCACGGCAGCGGCGGGATGGCGTCCAAGCTGGCGGCCGCCAAGATGGCGGCGTGGTCCGGCGTACGCACGGTCATCGCCGCCGCCAACCGCCCGGGCGTTCTCGTGTCCGCCGTCGACGGCGAGCCAGGAGCAGGCACCGTCGTGCGCCCCCACGACCGCAAGCTGTCGGCGCGAAAGCTCTGGATCGGCTTCGCCGTTGGGGCGTCGGGGACGGTCGTCGTCGACGACGGCGCCCGCCGAGCGCTCGTCGATCGGCGCACCTCACTGCTTCCGGCGGGGGTTGTCGACGTCGCCGGCGAGTTCGACGCCGATGCCGCCGTCGAGGTGGCGGACCCGTCCGGGCAGGTGTTCGCCAAGGGTCTGGTGCGCTACGCCGCCAACGTCCTCAAGGACGTCGCGGGCTCCAAGACCAGCGAGCTGCCGGACGGCCTTCCCCACGAGGTCATCCACCGCGACGACCTCGTCGTGCTGCCGTAGCTAGCCGGAGAGCAGGGCCGTCGCCCGGTCCGGTGGCAGTGGACGTTCGAAGCAGAACCCCTGGAACAGGTCGCAGCCGGCGCGCGTCACGACGTCGAGCTGCTCCTTGCGCTCGACGCCTTCGGCCAAGGCGATCAGCCCCATGCGATGGGCCAGGTTGACGATGGTCTCGACCACGGCGACGTCTCGTTGGTCGGCCAAGCGATCGATCAGGGAGTGGTCGAGCTTGAGCATCTGGATGGGCAGGCGCGTGAGGTAGGCGAACGACGAATACCCGGCGCCGAAGTCGTCGATGGCGAACCGTACGCCCGTCTCACGCACGGACTCGATGGCGGTGACGCTGGCGTCGATGTCGTCCATCAGCACCGTCTCGGTGATCTCGAGCACGAGGCGGTCGGCGTCGAGGCCGGCCTCCCCGAGCACGCTGTCGACATAGCCGGCGAGGGACCGGTTCGTCACCTGGCGGCCGGAGAGGTTGACGTGGATGTCGGGACCCCGCAGCTCGCACGCGGCCCACGACGCCGCCTGACGACACGCCTCCTCGAGCACCCACGCCCCGAGGAGCTCGATCGTCCCGTTCTCCTCGGCCAGGGGGATGAACTCGAGGGGGAGCAGCATTCCGCGGGTGGGGTGGTGCCAGCGCACCAGCGCTTCGAAGCCGGTGACGACGGCGGCGCGCGCGGCGACGACCGGTTGGTAATAGACGACGAACTCTTCGCGCTCGATGGCGCGGGCCAGCTCGCTCCCCAGGTCGAGACGGCG
>CADDZP010000428.1 GCA_902812475.1 Actinomycetota bacterium
GCCCGGCGGTGGGCGGCGACGATCCGCTCGAGCACGCTCTGGTTCACACTTCGCTCACAGATCGTGTGCACGATATCTGGCGTGAACAGCCGTGAGGCAGGGACGATCGTCGTCGTCGAGGACGACCAGCACATCGCCGACCTGGTCGAGCTGTACCTGCGCGAGGAGGGCTTCCGCGTGATCCAGGCCCACGACGGCCAAGCGGGGCTGGACGCGGTCCGCAACCAGCAGCCACGGCTCGTGATCCTCGACGTCGGTCTGCCGGGCGCGCTCGACGGACTCGACGTGGTCCGCCGTCTGCGGGCCGGCGGGGACATCCCCGTCCTCATGCTGACGGCACGTGACGGCGAGGTCGACCGCGTCCTGGGCCTCGAGCTGGGAGCCGACGACTACGTCACCAAGCCGTTCTCGCCCCGCGAGGTGGTCGCGCGCGTGAGGGCCATCCTGCGACGAGCCGAGGGACCGCCCCGCGACCGCACCGACGTCATGGTCGTCGGCAACGTCGAGATCGACGGTGGCCGTCGCGAGGCGCGGGTCGACGGTCTCGTCGTTCCCCTCGCCACCCGGGAGTTCGACCTTCTGTACTTCCTGGCCGAGAACGCCGGGCTCGCCCTCAGCCGCCAACAGATCCTCGACGGGGTGTGGGGGCCGGACTGGTACGGCGACGACCGAACCGTCGACGTCCACGTGCGCCAGCTGCGCAAGAAGCTGGGCGACGCTCTCCCGCTGGCGACGGTGTGGGGCCACGGGTACCGGCTGGGGTGAGCGAGTGACAAGACGTCTCACCATCACGATGGTCGCCGTCGTGGCCGGAGCCTTGCTCGTCGCCGGCTTCGGCAGCCTTCTCCTCATCCGGGCCCAGACCCGGCGCCAGACCGTTGCCGACCTGCGCAAGCAGGCCCAGGGCATCGCCCAACTCGTCGACGAGCTCCCGGTCAGGAACTCGACGGCGGCCGCGGCGCGCCAGCGCAGGATCCTCACCCAGGTGCTCAAGCTGACCGACCAGAAGGTCGTCCGCTACTCGCCCACCGGTGAGCCTCTCGACGCCCTGCCCAAGGGCGTGTCCGCGTCCGACCTCGACATTGCCAAGCTGCAGCGGGGTCAGACCGTCAGCGGCGTCAACGGAGGCCTGGCCTTCGCCGCCGCCCCGGGAACCACGACGCGCGGCGTGCCGTTCGCCCTCGTCCTCACCCGCAGTGTGCGCACCGGCGGCGGTGCCGCCGTCTGGCTGCTGCTGGCCTCCGGCGGCGCCCTGGTCGTCGCCGTCGTCGTCGCCGCCAACCTGGGACGCCGGCTCACCAAACCGATTCGCGACGCCGAAGAAGCGACCCGGCGCATCGCCGCCGGCGACCTCAGCGCACGCCTGCCGACCTCGACCAGCGACGACGAGTTGGCTGCCCTCACGCGGTCGATCAACGCCATGGCCGAGAGCCTGGAACGCTCCAAGGGACTGGAGCGCCAGTTCCTGCTCTCGGTGTCGCACGACCTGCGCACACCGCTCACGTCCATCCGCGGCTACGCCGAGGCCCTGGCCGAGCGCAAGGCCACGCCCGGCCAAGCGGCGTCGGTGATCCTCAGCGAGGCACGCCGCCTCGAACGCCTCGTCGGCGACCTCCTCGAGCTGGCCAAGCTCGACGCCCGCCGCTTCTCGCTCGACGTGCGCGCCACCGACGTGTCCGAGGTCGTGACCGACACGGCCGAGGGCTTCCGGCCGGCTGCCGAGTCCGCAGGTCTCGAGCTGTCGGTCGACGCACCGGCGGCGGCCGGAATCGTCGCCACCACCGACCCCGACCGCTTGGCCCAGGTCGTCGCCAACCTCGTCGAGAACGCCCTGGACTTCGCCCGCAGCCGCATCACCGTGGGGGCCGCTCGCCGCGACGCTGCCGTCGAGCTCTGGGTCGACGACGACGGCCCCGGTATCGCGCCCGAGGACGTCGGCCACGTGTTCGACCGCTTCTATACCGTCGCCCGCACCGCACAGCGCCACGTCGCCTCAGGTCTGGGACTCGCCATCGTGCACGAGCTGGTCGACGCCATGGGCGGCAGCGTCCACGCCGAATCCAAGACCGGCGGCGGCGCCCGCCTCGTGGTCACCCTGCCCGCCGATGCGGAGGTGGCCGCCGCCTAGGAACCTAGAAGCGCGTCGTCGTTGTGTTGCGGAACGCCACCACGAAATTTCCTCCGTTGAGCGCCATGCGCGAGCGCCTGCCCGGCGCGCTCCGTCAAGACGCCTGAGGCCTCCAGTCACGCGCCCCACGCGCATACTTCGCTCGATCCCGCCGTCGACGCGCTCAGGAACACGGGGACGTCCCCCGGCTCCTTCGCCACTTGAGAGCGTCAGTCTGATCCGGCTCGAAGCCGGCGTCAGCACGGTCAGCACGCTGGCCGAGTCGCACGCCGCCTACGAGGGCGATATCAATGGTCATCGTCAAGTCGATCAATGTCGAGCGTTGGGTGACACTGCGCCCGACTCGGTTCCGTTCGCTCGTGCTGGCAGTTGCCGTCCGGCCGGCGACGCGCCAACGACTGCTAGCGCGGCGATGCTCGGGCGGAATGCTCAACGACGCGGGTCTCGGCCGGCAACGCCGGTATTGGCTGGATCTCGGTGATGTCCCCAGCGACGTTCCTCAACGAAGCCCGGCGTCTCGACACCAGGCAACGCTGGCAGTAGAACACGAGGCGGTCGGCGGGGATGACGATCGCTCAACGAAGGCCGGGGTCTCGACCCCGGCAACGCCGCCTGGCCTTCCCTAAATCGTCGGTGTGTTTGGTTGCCCGCTCAACGAAGGCCGGGGTCTCGACCCCGGCAACACTTGCATGTCTCAACCTAGCGACGGTTCTGTGGAAAACCCGTCGCTCAACGAAGGCCGGGGTCTCGACCCCGGCAACACCCTTCCTGACGCTCTCTGTGGCGGGCGTCTCGGGAAAAGGCCTAGCGGCGATTCATCAGCAACCGCGGAGAGCACGCTCCGTGTCGGCAAGTCTCAATTGTCAAGAATCACCGGAGGTTCGGGGTCAGAGCACCCAGGGCTGACCGGGCTCCCTTGATGGTGACCGACCGAGCGCAAAGCGGCACTCACTGGCTGCGCCGGCGAGCCGGTAAATGTT
>CADDZP010000429.1 GCA_902812475.1 Actinomycetota bacterium
GGCTCAGACGGGGCGAGGGGCGCACCTCCCGGCTCTGGCGGCAGGGGTACTCCTGGACTGATCCGTTCACCCTCGCGTCGACGACCGCGTACCGAGGTTGGAGCTGGTTTACGAGGACGGCGTCCCGCCGGTCGGCGACAATGCGCGGCGGAGGCGCGGCCTCGAGGAGCCGAAGCTCGCTGCCGTCGGTCACCCGGCAGCGCCCCCGCGTCCCGTCGGCCGCGGTGAGGGCTGCGAGCAGGCGTGCGGGGCTCGGTGGCCACTCGCCGGGGTCACACTGGCCGGTGAGGGCCAGGTCGTCGGGCGACCCCAGTCGAATGGTGCCGGCGAGAAAGCGAACCTCGATGGCGAGCATCAGCCGAGCTCCGGCCAGGTCTCGCGGATCACGCGGAGAAGCTGAGGCCCCGGCTCCAGAACCAAGGGCTCGGCTGGCCACACACGCCCGACCGGTACGCCCGCGGCCTCCGCCGTTGCGACACAGTCCCGGAGAATGCCCGCAGCAGTGTCGGCGTCGATCCGCTCAACGTTCTCCGACGAGGACGCACCCATCCACGTCCATGTCGTCTTCACAGGGCGAAGGTCGCAGCCCGAGCGCAGGCTGAATGCCCGGCCGAAGGCAGTCACGTGCGCGACGAGGCCGATCGACGCCAGCACGGCGCGGCCCGCCGCGTTGGCGGCGGCGTCCCCGAGCCAGACCCGGCGCAGGCTGGGGAACGAGAGCGTCGACCGCTGCACGACCCGTTGGAAGGAGATCGCCGCTGGCGCCTCCTCGCCGGCTCGAAACGGGACCTGGCCGTGGCCGATCTCGGCGAGACTGTCCTGGCTCTTGGGGCCGCGCTCCTTCTTGGACCCTTCGGCGATCTCCCACCCCGCGAGCAGGTCGTTCGGGTCGTACCGAGCCTGTTCGTCGGCGCTGAGGTTCAGCGGATCGCCCTTGATGCCCAGCGTCCGGGTGTCGACCGACGCAGGCTCGACGCCGACGATCTCCGATACCCACGCCCTGGCGAGCTTGGCCTGTGAGCGCTTCTTGCCAAGATGTGACTGCCAGAACCCGAAGAGCAGGGCCTGGGGGAACCAGCGGAACAGCTCGGCGGGCTCGTCGCCCGTCGCGGCCAGAATGCCGCGGCCGATCTCGGTCTTGGGGAACGGTGTCCCGTCGAGCGTCGCGTCACGCAGATAGGCGTCCCCGTTGCGGTGGGGGAACCGGAAGCCGGAAAGCCGGCGCGGCAGGTGTGGAGGCAGCTCTGCCACGCCGCTGAGGTCGAGCACGACCTCTGGGACGCCCAGTGCGGGAGCGAGGCGGGCGAGGGCGGCCTCCAGCCGGTTGGCCTGGCTGGGCGCGTTGTCGACCACGACGACGTCCGTGATCGATCGGTCGCCGTCATTGCCTACCCAGCGGCGGTCGAGCTGGTACCGGCCGCCGGCGTACACGGCTGGCTTCACCGGCGCGCCCCATCCGGCCAACGGCTCCAGCTCGGCTTCGAAGACGATGCCGCCGTCTTCGGCCTCGTCCCCGCACGCCTCGACGAGACGATCGACCTCGAGCTGCATGCCACACCTCCTGGCGACGATTCCTTCGCGAACCGTACGCCGCACGTGTGACACCTCGCTGAGAAAGACGGTTCGGACGCACCAGAGTCGCCACCTCTACTCCGGTCGTGTGAGCCGACCAAGCGATAGTCGGCACCCGCCACGCTCACCCTTCGTCGCTTACGGTACGGACGCCGATGCGGAGGTGGCCGCCGCCCAGGAACCTAGAACCGCGTCGTCGTTGTGTTGCGGAACGCCGGGGACGTCGTCGTCGACGACGACGAGGCGAACGTCTGCGCCGGCTGACATGCCGGGAGGTTGAGCGGGTATCCGGTGCCGTTCACGGTGACCGACATCGGCTGACTGCCGACCGCCGTGCACGTGACGCGCCAGACAACCGCGCCGTTGGCGTCGGTGAACTGGGTCGTGGGTCCCTGCACCTGCCAGCTTCCGGCGCCCTGCAGGTCGACTTGGGCGCCGACGACGGGAGCCGCCTTGACGATGCCGGCGGGGTCGACCACGACGCTCGTGACCTGCACGGCCAGGTTGGCCGGGTCGTCGACGCGCGGAGGGTTGGGGGCGATGGCCGACGTCACGTTGGTGCCGGTGAACTGCTGCACCTGGAGGTTGACGTTCGTCTTGTTCTCGTTGCCGTCGAGGAAGAAGATCACGGGGTTGGTCATCGCCAGGTCGGGCGTGCGCCAGGCGCGCAAGCGGTAGCGCCCGCCCTTGACGTTGTCGACGTGAAAGGACCCGTCGGGGTTGGTGGCGACGTCGAGGGCCAGGACGGCGTCGCCCACGAGACGCTCCACGTGCACGGTGGCGCCGGGCACCGCGCCCTGGGGCGCAACGACGAAGCCGGAGATGTGGGCCTGACCCGGCGAGTTGTCGACCGTCGTCGTTGTGCGGCCGGGGACGCCGGCCAGCTGCACGGCGCTGTAGTCGGGGACGGTCGTGCTCTGGTCCGGCTCGGTGGACGGCGGGGGCGGGAAGTCGTAGCCCCCGCCCTTGGAACAGGCGGCCACGACCACGGCCACTGCGATGGCGACGAGGACGACCACGGCGCGGCGCATGGTCAGACGACGAGCGGGAGCGCTTCGACGCGCGCCGGTGCCTCACCGCCGTCCCACGACAGCGTGACGTCCGCCGGGGGCTCGACGGCCCGGCCGACGTAGGCGAGGGCGACCGGCGCTCGGCGTGTCAGGGACTCGCCCACGCTGGTGACCGCGCCCACGGCCTTGCCGTCGACGGCCACCGAGGCGCCCACGGGCGGCACGACATTGGTGGCGACGATGATGCCGCGCAGGTGGCGAGGGACGTTGCCACCGCGCGAATCGATGCGGGCGACGAGCTCCTGGCCCGTGTAGCAGCCCTTGCTGAAGCTGACTGCTCGTTCGATCAACCCGGTCTCGGCCGGGATGGTCTTGTCGTCGATCTCCTTGCCCATCTCGGGAACGCCTGCCTCGATGCGCACGGCGTCGTAGGCCTGCAGGTCGCACATCCGGATGCCGTCGGGCACGGCCGGATCGGCGCCGACGACGTCGACCCCGGGCAGGCCGGGCCAGTCGGCGGCGAGCC
>CADDZP010000430.1 GCA_902812475.1 Actinomycetota bacterium
GCCCGCCGGTGCCCTCGGCCCGATGCAGTTCCTCCCTCCGACATGGCAGGCCTACGCCACCGACGGTGACGGAGACGGCCGAGCCGACGTACGGAGCCTCCCCGACGCCGTCGCCACCGCCGGCAAGCTGCTGTGCGCCAACGGCGGCGGCGACCGGGCCACGCTGGCCACGGCCATCTGGAACTACAACCACTCGTGGGTGTACGTCGCCCGGGTGCTCGCCGTGGCCGCCCAGCTGGAGACGGCGAAGGGCGGGCGCTGACCCGCCCGAGTAGCAGCCCGCCTCATCGGGAAGAGTTTCTCCATGGACCACACCGGTGTCACGCCTCCTGTCGCGCTCCACGCCCCTGACATCGCCGACCTTC
The DNA here is from genome assembly GCA_902812475.1 of Actinomycetota bacterium. Lineage (GTDB taxonomy): Bacteria > Actinomycetota > Acidimicrobiia > Acidimicrobiales > AC-14 > CADDZP01. The sequence continues at coordinate 366 of CADDZP010000430.1, forward strand.
TCCTCGGTGAGGGCCCCTTCCTCAGCGTCTATCTGGCCACTGAGGCGGCAATCGACAATGCCGCCCAGCGGTCGGAGCTCCGGTGGAAGGACCTGCGCCGGCAGCTCGAAGGCGAAGGTGCCGACGAGCAGGCGCTGGCCGCCGTCGACCCCCTCGTCGCCGACGCCCACCTGGAGGGCGAGTGCCTGGTGGCCATCGCCACGCCCAAGGGGTTGGCCCATGTCTCCCACGAGCCGGACCCGCCCACCCGCGACCTCGGCCGTTGGGGTGTGCTTCCCGTGGTCGGCCCGCTGCTCGAGTGGCGTCAGTCCCAGGTCCGCCACATCGTGGCCCTCGTCGACCGCAGAGGCGCAGACGTGTTCGTGTTCCGCCCTGACGGGCGGGACACCCAGCTCGACGTCGAGGGTGGCGAAGACCCGCTGGCGAAGAGCAAGCCCGGCGGTTGGTCGCAGAGGCGCTATCAGCAGCGGGCCCAGAACACGTGGGAGGCCAACGCCCAGGACGTGGCGGCCGAGCTGGTGAACCTCGTCGTCCGGGACGAGCCGCGCCTGCTCGCCATCGGCGGCGACGTGCGCGCCGTCGAGCTGGTCAAGGAGGCCCTGCCCGATCACGTCCTCGATCTCGTTCGAGACCTCGACGGCAGCCGCTCGCCGGACGGCTCCATCGACGAGGCCGTCGACGAGGTCACCCGGCTGGTGGCCACGGCGGTGGCCGAGGACACCACGACCATCCTGCGGAAGTTCCGGGAGGAGAAGGGCGAGGGGGACCGGGCCGCCGATGGGCCGACGGCCACCATCGATGCCCTCAACCGGGCCCAGGTCGAGGTGCTCCTCGTCCACGCCGACCCCGACAGCCTCAACACCGCCTTCTACGGGCCCGAGCCCGTGCCCATCGCCGAGCGCCCCGACGACCTCGTCGGCCTCGGGGTGGAGCAACCGTTGCAGGGACCGCTCGTCGAGGTCGCCATCCGGGCGGCCCTCGGCACGGGCGCAGGCCTGCGCCTCATCCCCGGCGCCGGTGGCCCCACCGACGGCATGGGCGCCATCCTGCGCTGGCAGCAGTAGCGCCGAACAGAGCCCGGGCAGAGCCCAGAAAGGAAAGGACCCCCCGGCGAGGAGGAGGGGGTCCCTTCCCAGAGCCTTGAAGCCAGCCTGTTCGAAGGCGGAACCGACAAGCGAGCTCGTCAGTTTCGGGATCCAGCTCCCGGGCTCTTGGCGGGCTGTGTGCACAGCCCGTTCTTGGAAGCAGAAGACCGGCCCACGGGGGGACCGGTCTCCTGCCTCATCGATCGGTTGTCCCCGCCAAAAGGGTAGCGGGGTGGACGCGCCGCGTGCCTATGTGACCTTGACGACCCCGCCCATCTTGGGGTGGATCAGGCAGACGTAGCTGTACGTCCCGGGCTTCGTGAAGGTCACACTGGGCAATGGGAACGGCGGGCCGAAGCCCGTGAGCACGCCCGTCGACTTGAATCCGGTGCCGTCGTACGTCCCGCCGTTGATCGGCGCGACCGGCGGCCCGCTGGCAGACGGCGGGCCGGTCGATTCCGGCGGCGGCGGGAACCCGCTCGGCATGAAAGCCTGGGCGTTCAGATGCCAAGCCCCGTCGGGGGCCTTGGTGATGTACTTGCCGGGCTCGGCCGGCGCGTTGCCAAAGCTGAGCGTGTGGGGCCCGCTCACCGTCCAGGTCACCTTCTCGCCGACTTTGGCGTCGATCGTCGCAGGGACGAACTCGTTGACGAGGGCCGACGTCGTGTTCGGATCGACGAACCCAGCCAGATTCTTGGACGCTCCGGGCGGGACCTGTGCGTTGCCCGCCTTGGCTGCGTTGTAGCCGGGCAGGATCTTGTTGACGAGGGCATCCTTCTGGGTGGTGCCCTCCTTGTCGACATCTGACTGGGCCGGGATCTTGGCGTCCTTGCCTTGGACGACGATCTTGCCCGACATCTCAGGCCCGTGGAGGTTGCAGTAGTAGGAGTACGTGCCGGGCCTGATGTTCGGCGACAGCTTCACCGTGAAGGTGTCGTTGTCGGGAAGGAAGCCGCTGTTGTAGTAGCTCTGCGTGCCGTCGAAGGCGGGCTGGGCCTGCTGGGGCTTGGGGCAAGCGGTCGCACCGTCTGACGGCGGCGCCCCGTTCGTGAGGAAGCACGGTTGGGCGGCGTTCTGATTGACGTCGCCGGGCCCCTGGGGGAGCAGAGAAGGCAGCTTGTCGATCTGGGGCGTGGGCCCATTCGGTCCGGCCTGCTGCGCTTCCTTCAGCGCCGACTCGACCAGTGTTCCCATGGTCACGGTGTGGGGCTCGCCCGACCAGTTCTCGTGGAAGCTCACCGTGTCGCCGGGGCGCACGGTCACCGTGTTCGGGAAGTACGCCAAGAAGGCGCCGTTGAATTTGTCGGTCGAGCCGTCGACCTGGACTGTCCTTGTCGCCGCACTCGAACTCTTGCTGCTGCCGCAGGCTGCCACGCCCAGGCTGAAGACCGCGACAACCACACAGAGAACTGCTCTCCGCACTTCGCCTCCTTGTTCCGCCAAGCGGTGCACCATACTGCGCGCTGACCGGCGGATTGCAACATGGTGGTGTCACCCGTCTTGGAGTGCGGCTACCATGCCCGGCGCACTTCCCCCGCGCAGGAGAAGAGGACGGCCCCCTGTGAGATTTCGAAAGATCGCGCTCGTTTCCGCGCTCGTCGCCGTGCCGACGGCTGCGGCTGTCGTGTCCGGGCCGCTGGCCGGCGCGACAGCCG
>CADDZP010000431.1 GCA_902812475.1 Actinomycetota bacterium
GGGTGGACCGGGTGCTCGTCGACGCCCCGTGCACGGGCCTCGGCGTGCTGCGCCGGCGCCCCGACGCCCGCTGGCTCATCCGACCCGCCGCCGTCGACGAACTGGCCGCCCTGCAGCGCGACCTGGTGAAGGCCGCCGCCGGGCTGGTGCGCCCCGGCGGCCGGATCGTCTACAGCGTCTGCACGATGACAACGGCCGAGACCGTCGCCATCGACGAGTGGCTGGCCGCCGCCGCTCCGGAGCTGGAGGCCGACCCGCCGCCCGCGGACCCGTGGCTGCCGCTCGGGCGAGGAGCCCGTCTGCTGCCCCAAACCGCGGATACCGACGGGATGTACGCAATCCGGCTCTGCCGGACACGCTGACGCGTCTGTACGATCTCGCCGTGTCGCGGATCGCCCCGTCCATCCTGTCCGCCGACTTCGCCTGCCTGGGCGACGCCGTGACGACGATCGCCCCCGAAGCCGATCTTCTCCACGTCGACGTGATGGACGGGCACTTCGTGCCCAATCTCACGATCGGGCCGCCCGTCGTCAAGTCGCTGCGCAGGCGGACCGATCTCTATCTCGACTGCCATCTGATGGTCGACAATCCTGGTGACTTCCTCGACGACTTCGCCGCGGCCGGCGCCAACGGCTGCACCGTGCACGTGGAGCTCGACGACGTCCTCCCCTTGTTCGGCGAGATGCGCCGCCTGGGTCTCGACGTCGGCCTTGCCGTCAATCCGGAGACGCCGCTCGAGGCAGCGCTGCCGTACCTGGCCCACATCGACCTCTTGCTGCTGATGACCGTGCATCCGGGCTTCGGCGGCCAGGAGTTCATCGCCGACGTCATGGACAAGGTCAAGGCCGCGCGGGCCGAGATCGATCGGGGCGAGGTCCAGGTCGCCCTCCAGGTCGACGGCGGCATCAACGAGGACACAGCGCCCGTCGCCGCTGCCGCCGGTGCCGACGTATTCGTGGCCGGCAGCGCCATCTTCCACGCCGACGACCCACTGAAGGCGGCCCAGCGCATCCGAAAGAGCGCCGAGTCGGTTGCCTGAGCGCATCCTCGTCGTCGACGACGACCGCGACATCTGTCGGTCGATCGAGGTGGTGCTCACTCTGGAGGGCTACGACGTCCGCGTCGCCCATGAGGGCGAGGAGGCACTCGAGGATGCCACCCGTCTCCAGCCCGACCTCGTCCTTCTGGACATGATGATGCCCGGTATCGACGGCTACGAGGTCACCAAGCGCCTCCGGCACGATCCTCGCACGGCGACGGCGTCGATCATCATGCTGACCGCTCGAGCGCTTCCCGCCGACAAGGTGCTCGGGTTGACGGCTGGGTGCGACGACTACATCGTCAAGCCGTTCGATCCGTCCGAGCTGGTCGCCCGCGTGCAGTCGGCGCTGCGCCGGTCACGTCAGATGCGAGAGGTGTCGCCCCTTACAGGTCTGCCCGGGAACTTCCAGATCGCGGCCGAGCTCGAGCGCCTGGTGGGCGATCGGTCCGACGACTTCGCGGTGCTCTACGCCGACCTCGACGACTTCAAGGCCTACAACGACTACTACGGGTTCATGCGGGGCGACGAGGCCATCCGGGCGACGGGCCGCCTGCTCACCGACGCGTTGGCTCGAGCTCGCAGCGACCCGACCTTCGCCGGCCACATCGGCGGCGACGACTTCGTGCTCGTGACGTCGGCGAGGAAGGCCGAGAGGGTCGCCCAGGACATCGTGCGCGACTTCGACGGACTGGCGCCGTCGCTCTACGACGAACGCGACCGCCAGCGCTGCTACATCGAGGTCTCCGACCGGCGCGGCGTGCTCCACCACTATCCCTTCCTGTCGATCTCCATCGGGGTGGCGAGCGCGGCCGTACGGCCCATCCACAGCCAGTGGGAGGCATCGGCGGTGGCCACGGAGATGAAGAGCGTGGCCAAGCGCAAGGTCGGCTCGTCCTACGAGATCGACCGCCGCAAGAGTTGAAGGAGCCTTCGGCGGCGGTGAGCGGCCAGCGACGGCTTTCGGCCAAGGTGCTCACCGTCTCCGACGGCGTCGTCGCTGGGACGCGGGAGGACAAGTCCGGGGCGGCGCTCGCCGAACGGCTGGCCGAGGCGGGCTTCGAGGTGGTCGACCGGCGGGCGGTGGCCGACGGCGTCCAGAGCGTCGCCCACGCCCTGCGTGAGCTGACCGCGGGCTTCACCGGCCTGGTGGTCACCACAGGCGGCACCGGCTTCGCGCCCCGGGATGTGACGCCAGAGGGCACCAAGGCGGTCCTCGACCGCGAGGCGCCCGGCCTGGCCGAGGCCATGCGCCTGGTGAACCCCAAGGGCCGGCTGTCCCGCGGCCTGGCGGGAACGGCCGGCCGGTGCATCGTGCTCAATACGCCCGGGTCGTCGGCGGGCGCCGTGGAATGCCTCGACGCTGTGCTCGATGTTCTTCCCCACGCCGTGGCCCTCCTCGCAGAGGAGCCCACCGAGCACTGAGGGTGGCCGGGCTTAGCTTGACTAACCGGTCAAGTTCTGTTCGACTATACGAACGGACCGTTCGACAGGAGCAGCCGGGCCCTGGTCATCTGAGATGCGACGGGCAATGGAGCTTGCGGCGTCGGTGCGCGCCTCGACCTCGCCCAACCCGTGGGTGGGGGCGGTCATCGAACCCCTGGTCTCGCCTCCCCTTCGCTCCGGCTCGCTCGGGGTGCATCCCGGCGGGTTCGAGGGCGCGACGCAGCCGCCGGGCGGGGCCCATGCAGAGATCGTGGCCCTCGAAGCCGCCGGCAGCGCAGCCCGGGGCTCGACGCTCGTGGTCACCCTCGAGCCTTGCGCCCACTTCGGACGCACGCCGCCCTGCGTCGACGCCATCATCGAGGCTGGGGTCGCCAAGGTCGTCGTCGGCATCGAGGATCCCGACCCGAACGTCGCCGGCAAGGGCATCGCCCGCCTGCGAGACGCTGGCGTCGACGTCGAGGTGGGCGTGCTCGCCGACGAGGTCCGGGCCCAGCTCGCCCCCTACCTGAAGCACCGCACCACCGGCCGGCCGTGGTTGGTCCTAAAGTTGGCGGCGTCGGTCGACGGGCGCACGGCGGCCCCCGACGGGACGAGCCGGTGGATCAGCGGCGACG
>CADDZP010000432.1 GCA_902812475.1 Actinomycetota bacterium
CGTCTTCTCGGAGTCGCTGCGCGACACCGCCGTGGCCGTGGCCAAAGCGGTGCCGTCGATCGAACTGACGCTGTCGACGGCGGAGCCCCTCACCGGCGACGGCGACACCTTCCAGGTCCCGGTGGAGCGAGGCGACCTGGCCGACATCATGTACACGTCGGGCACGACCGGCCGGCCCAAGGGCGTGGCCGTGCGCCACCGCAACATCGCCATGATGCCCAACGCCCTCCCCGACTGGAACGGCTCGTGGTGGCTCCACGCCAGCCCCCTGTTCACCTTCGCCGGGATCGGCTTCATCTACAACCCGATGAAGATGGGCATGCGCTGCCTGTACATGCCGCGTTTCGACGCCGGCCGCTTCCTTCGGTCGGTCGAGGAGGACCGGCCGCTGGCCGTCTTCATCGTCCCGTCGATGGCCCAGCTGCTCATCGCCCACGAGCGGTTCGAGGAGGCCGACCTCTCCAGCGTCGTCATGTGCTCTCTGGGCAGCGCCCCGCTGGCGCCGGCGACCCTGCGCCGCCTGCAGGAGAAGATGCCCAACGCCACCGTCTCCAACGCCTACGGCATGACCGAGGCCGGACCGGCCTACTGCGCCATGCCCAAGGAGGAGTCGCTCAAGCGCATCGGCTCGGTCGGCAAGCCCATGCCCCCGATGGAGGTCCAGGTCGTCGACGAGGACGGCACACCGCTGCCTGCCGGCCAGGTCGGCGAGATCCTGATCCGCCTCCCCGGACGCGAACGCGAGTACTACAAGGACGACGAGGGCACCGCCCGGACGTGGGCGGGCGGGTGGCTCCACTCCGGCGACCTCGGCTACCTCGACGACGACGGCTACCTCTACATCGTCGGCCGCCAGAAGGAGGTCATCATCCGCGGTGGCAACAACATCTACGCCACGGACGTCGAGGACGTGCTCCACGAGCACCCCGACGTGCGTGAGGCGGCCGTGGTGGGCGTGCCCCACGAGGTGCTCGGCGAGGACGTGGCCGCCTTCGTCGCCCTGCGCAACGGCGTCGACGTCAGTGTCGATGAGCTGCGCGCCTTCTGCGCCCAGCGCCTGGCCGACTACAAGGTCCCCCGCCGCATCACCTTCGTCGACGAGCTCCCCCGCAACGCCACCGGCAAGGTCCTCAAGCAGCAGCTGGTGGCGACGTAGGGGTCCTAGATTCTGCGGCGATGGATCCTCAGGAAGACGTCCTCGTCTACTTCAATCCCAACTGCTCCAAGTGCCGGGGCGCACGCGACCTGCTCGACGAGAAGGGCGTAGAGGCCGACTACTTCCGCTATCTCGACGAGGCGCCGTCGCGGGCCGAGCTCGAGCGGGTCATGGGCCTCCTCGGCATCGATGACCCCCGCCAGATGATGCGGACGGGCGAGAGCGTCTACAAGGAGCTCGGCCTGGCGTCTGCCGGCCGCGACGAGCTCCTCGACGCAATGGCCGCCAATCCCATACTCATCGAGCGGCCGATCGTCGTCCGCGGGGACCGGGCGGTCATCGCCCGGCCCCCCGAGAAGCTCCTCGACCTCTTCTAGGTGGCTGCCGAAAAAGTCGGCTCGTAGGTAGCTGAGGGTGCTCGCGATTTGGTGCCGACTTCGTCATGCTCGGTCCATGCGATCGCGAGGGCATGATGCTGGGAACCGTTGACCGACAGGAGAGCCTCCTCGGGGTGGACTCGCTGCTTTCCCGACTGTTCGAGGGTGACGAGAACTCTTTCTACGCGCGTCTGGCCGCCCACGGCGACGAGGTCATCCGCGACGAGGATTTCGCCCACTGCTACTCCGCGGCCATGGGTCGCCCGTCGATCCCGCCGTCGCTGATGATGCGGGCGGTGCTGTGCCAGATCCGAGACGACGTGAGTGACCGAGAGGCGGCCCGGCGAGCCGCCAAGGACCTGGACTGGAAGCGGGCCCTGGGCATCGAGGCCGACGTGGTGCCGTTCCACCACACCAGCTTCTCGGTGTTCCGCAGCCGCCTGCTCGTCAACGACGCCGACGGGGTGGCGCTGGCCAAGACGATCGAGCGGGCGGTGGCCGCCGGGCTGTTCGCCAAGAAGGTGCTGGCCATCGCCGATTCGACCGGGGTCATGGGCGCGGCCGCGGTGGCCGACACCTACGAGCTCATCCGGGCCGCCATCGCCAAGGTGGTGGCCGCCAGCGGCGGCGCCAAGGCCCTGCCGGCGAGGCTGCGCAAAGACGCCCGCACCACGGTGCGGGGCAAGGCCAGCATCGACTGGGCCGACGCCGACGCCCGCCGGACCGAGCTCGCACGGCTGGTCGGGCTGGCCCGGGCGCTGCTGGCCCTTCCCGCCCAGGACGCCACCACCGAGGCTCGCGAGCTGCTCGGACGCATCGTCGACCAAGACGTCACCGATGACGACGACGGCCCCGCCATCGGCCGGGGCGTGGCGCCTGACCGGGTGGTGTCGGTTGTCGACCCCGAGATGCGCCACGGCCGCAAGAGCCCGTCCAAACGCGTCGACGGCTACAAGGCCCACCTGCTCACCGACCATGACAGCGAGCTCATCCTCGCCGTGGCGGTGACGCCGGCGAACCAACCCGACGGCCCCGAAGCGGCACCGCTGGTCGGGGCGGCACGCCAGAGTGGCGTGCCCGTCACCGAGGTGCTGGGCGACACCGCCTATGGCGACGGCGACACCCGTGTCGCCGTCGAGGCCGCCGGGGCCAAGGTCACCGCCAAGACCCAGCCGCCCGCTACCACCGGCCGCTTCGTCAAGACCGACTTCGTCATCGATCCCGACGGTCCGTCGGCGACCTGCCCGGCCGGTCAGGTCGCGACCCATGCGACGAGGACACACGACAACAAGGGACGCGTGGTCACTGTGTTGCACTTCGGTGCCGAGGTCTGTGGGGCCTGTCCGCTGCGCGAGCGCTGCACCACCAACCCCGACGGACGCAGCGTCACCCTGAACTTCCACGAGGCCCGCCTGCAAGCCGCCCGGGCCGCACAGGCCCGACCATCGACGCGCAAGAAGCTGCGACGACGAGCCCTCGTCGAACGCAAACTCGCCGAGTCGAAGCGCCACGGCGCTGGCAAGGCGCGCTATCGCGGGGCGCGCAAGGT
>CADDZP010000433.1 GCA_902812475.1 Actinomycetota bacterium
GAGCAGGCGGGCGGCGCGACGGCGGCCGCCTTGTCGTGCAGACGCGCATGCCGGGCCACGAGGTCCTCGACGCCGTCGTACACGCCGATCCCGGCCGCTTCGCCTTGGTCGAATCCGCCAGGCGGGCAGCGCTCCGGTTCCCGCCGGAAGCAGCCCTCGCCGAGATCGCAGGCGAATCGGCCGCCGAGTTCGTCGCCGGGCTCCCGGACGAGCGCATCGACGTCATCGGACCGTCCAGCGAGGGCGGCTGGCTGGCTCGAGCCGCCGACCACAAGCAACTTTGCGACGCCCTGGCTGCGGCGCCCAGGCCCGCCGGCCGGTTGCGCATTGCCGTTGATCCGCTCCGCGTTTGAGGGACCCTAAGGTGCCGGGCCGTGGCCAAACGGCTCGTCCTCATCCGCCATGGCGAGACCGAGTGGTCGAGAGCCGGGCGCCACACCGGGCGCACCGACATCCCGCTCACCAAGGAAGGAGAGAAGCGGGCGAGGTTCCTGGGCCAGCGCCTGCGTCGTCTCGGCGTGGAACCGCTGCGCGTTCTCTCCAGCCCGCGCGAGCGGGCGATCGAGACGGCGCGTCTGGCCGGCTTCGAGATGCCCGAGGTCACGCATCTGCTCGCCGAGGTCGACTACGGCGAATACGAGGGTCGCACGACCGCTGACATCCGGGACGAGCGACCGGGCTGGGACCTCTTCACCGACGGCACGCCGGGGGGCGAGACGCTGGCCGCCGCCGCCCAACGGTGCCAGCGCCTCATCGGCGACGTCGATCCCGACCACGGCGGCGGCGACGTCCTGCTCTTCGCCCACGGCCACATCCTGCGCCTGTTCACCGTGACGTACCTCGGGCTGACCCCCGCCACCGCCCGCTGCCTGGCGCTCGACGCCGCGTCCGTGTCCATCCTGGGCCACGAGCACTGGTGGCGAGCCATCGATCTGTGGAACGCCACCACGTAATGTGAAACGCGTGGCGACGTTCCCGATTCGCAAGTTCGGCGACCCTGTGCTCAAGCAGCCCACGGCCGAGGTCACCGACATCGACGACGCCCTGGTGAGCCTCGTCGAAAGCATGATCGAGACGATGTACGAGGCACCTGGTGTCGGTCTGGCTGCACCTCAGGTCGGCGTGCAGAAGCGGCTCTTCGTCTACGACGTGGGCGAAGGTCCGCACGTCGTCATCAACCCCCAGCTCAGCGACTTCGCGGGGCAGTGGACCTATCACGAGGGATGCCTGTCGGTACCCGAGCTGTGGTGGGACATCGAGCGCGCCAAGGAAGTCCGCCTGCGGGGCATCGACCTCGACGGCAACGAACTCGACATCGAGGCCGACGAGCTCCAGGCGCGCGTGTTCCAGCACGAGGTGGACCACCTCGACGGTGTGCTCCTCCTGCAACGCATCCGTCCTGACGAACGCAAGGAGGCCATGCGAGCGCTGCGCGAGCGGGCCCTCGGCCTTCCCGGAGACCGGGCAGAGGCCCACTGAGCGCTACGAGGCCGACCCAAGGCCTGCAACGACCGTCGGGGCCGGCCACCTCCGAGCGCCGATGAAGCTGGTCTTCCTGGGAACGCCCGAGGTGGCAGTCCCGCCTCTTCGGGCCTTGGTTGCCGACGGCCACGACGTCCGCCTCGCCGTCACACGCGCCGACAAGCGGCGGGGCCGGGGCAGCGCGCTGATGCCGAGCCCGGTCAAGGCCGCCGCCCAGGAACTGGGCCTGCCCGTGACTGACAAGATCGACGACGTGCTCGACGCGGGCGCCGAGCTCGGTGTCGTCGTTGCCTTCGGACGGCTCATCAAGCCCCATGTGCTGGCCGCCGTCCCCATGGTCAACGTGCACTTCTCGCTGCTGCCTCGATGGCGAGGCGCCGCGCCCCTCGAGCGGGCGATCCTCGCCGGTGACACCGAGACCGGCGTGTGCCTGATGAAGCTGGAGGAGGGGCTGGACACCGGACCCGTGTACAAGTGCCGCTCGCTGTCGATCGGTCCCGAAGAGACGGCCGACGAGCTGCGCGCCCGGCTTGTCGACGCAGGGACGGAGCTGTTGATCGAGTCGCTGCGGACGGGGTTGGGCACGCCGACGCCGCAGGAGGGCGAGCCCACGTACGCCGAAAAGATCGACCCGGCCGAGCACCACATCGACTGGGACGCGCCGGCGGCCGCCGTCCACCGGGTCATCCGGGTGGGCGACGCCTGGACAACGTTCAGGGGCAAACGCCTGAAGATCCTGCGCGCCCGGCTGTCGTCGAATGGCTTGGCGCCGGGGCAGATCGATGGCGTGCGGGTCGGCGCGGGCGACGGCGCCATCGAGCTCGTCCAGGTGCAGCCCGAAGGCAAGGCGGTGATGGCGGCAGCCGACTGGCGCAACGGCGCCCAACCCAAGCCCGGCGAGCGGCTCGGCGATTGAGCGGCGACGCGGCCCGCACGCTCGCCCTCGACGCCCTCGTTCGCATCGACGACGAGGGGGCATACGCCAATCTCGTGCTGCCCGGCCTCCTCCGGCGGGCACGACTGTCGCAGCGTGACAGGGCCTTTGTCACCGAGCTCGTCTACGGCACCGTGCGCATGCGGCGGGCGTGCGACTGGCTGGTGGACCGGTTCGTCCAGCGGGAGCTCGACGTGCGGACGAGGAACCTGCTGCGGCTCGGCGCCTACCAGCTGCGGTTCCTCGGAACCCCGGCGTACGCCGTCGTGTCGACGTCGGTCGAACTTGGTGGCCGCGCCCGCCGCCTGGTCGAGGCCGTGCTGCGGCGCGTCGGCGAAACCGACGCCGACTGGCCCGACGACGCCACTCGGCTCAGCTACCCCGACTGGATCGTCGACCGCCTCGTCGCCGATCTCGGCCACGACGACGCCATGGCCGCGCTCGAGAAGATGAACGAGGCGCCTGCGGTGCACGAGCGCCCCGACGGCTACGTGCAGGACCTGGCGTCGCAGTGGGTGGCCGAGTACGTCGACGCCCAAGCGGGGGAGCGGGTGGCGGATGTGTGCGCCGCGCCCGGCGGCAAGGCGACGCTCATGGCCGAGGCCGGCGCCTTCGTAGCTGCCGGCGACGTCCATCCCGGGCGGGCGGTGTTGGTAC
>CADDZP010000434.1 GCA_902812475.1 Actinomycetota bacterium
CAGGTCGGCGAAGGGGATCTGGCCGAGCGAGGGCAGCTTCGTGCCCGGCCCCATCGAGCCGGCGACCCACCCGTCGTAGCCCGACGCCACCTCCTTGGCGATGCGGGCGGCCTTGACGTTGAGCTCATGGGCTCGCTCGGCGATGCCGTACTCGGCCAGCACCACCGAGAAAGCGCCGAAGGTGTCGGTCTCGACGACATCGGAGCCGACCTCGAAGAACGACCGGTGGAGGTCGGCCACCACGTCAGGCCGGGTGTCCACCAGGATCTCGTTGCACCCCTCGAGGCTGGGTCCGCCGAAGTCGTCGGCGTTCAGGTCGCGCGCCTGCAGGTTGGTGCCGGTGGCGCCGTCGTACACGACGACGCGCTCACGTGCCGCCTCCAGATAGGGATGCATCCGCTCGAAGGCTAATGGCGAGGTGTCGTTAGGCTCGCCGCTCGACCCATGAAGATCTATACCCGCAAGGGCGACGACGGTACGACCGGGCTGTTGTTCGGGGGACGCGTGCGCAAGGACGATGCCGCGCCTGAGGCCTACGGCGCCGTCGACGAGGCGCAGGCCGCCATCGGGGTGGCCCGGGCCGAGACGGGCGAAGGCTCCGAGCTCGATGCCCTGCTCGTGCGCCTCGAGCGCGACCTCTGGGTCGTCATGGGCGAGCTGGCGACGGCGCCCGACAACCGCGCCAAGCTCGATCCCGGCGTGAGCCTCGTAACGACCGAGATGGTCGAGGGCCTCGAGCCCATCATCGACGACATCACGTCGCGCTTCGACGCCCCGACCGAGTTCGTCGTCCCCGGCCAGAACCGCCTGTCGGCGCTCCTCGACGTGGCCCGCACGGCCGTGCGCAAGGCCGAGCGCCGCTCGTTGGCCGTCGCCGGCAACGGTTCCCACGTCGTCCCCTACCTCAACCGCCTGTCCGACCTGCTGTGGACGATCGCCCGCTGGCAGGAAGGCCACTTCGTGCCCGCCCGCCAGAGATAGAGAGAGATAGAGAGCCATGTCCTTCGACGTCGCTGTCTCAGCGCAGGTCCCCGACGACGTGCAGGTCCTCGGCGTCCCCGTCTTTGCCGGCCGGCGCCAGCCCGACAACGCTGTCGTCGAGCTCGACATCGCCTACCTGGCCGAGCGTGGCTTCCAAGGCAAGGTGGGCGAGGCGTGTGCCGTGCCTGCCGACGACGGCAGCACGGTCGTGGCCCTCGGCCTCGGCAACCCGGAGAACGTGAGTGCCGAGACGTTCAGGCGGGCCGGCGCCGCGTTCACGAGGGCGGCGTGGAACGACACCCGGGCCGCCATCGCCGCGCTCGACGCCGCCGGCGAGGTCGATCGCGGACTCGCCGCTCAGTCCCTCGTCGAAGGCGCCAGCCTGGGCTCGTACCGGTTCATCAAGTACAAGAGCGAGGCCAAGCCCTGCACGCTCGAGTCGCTCGTCGTCGTGGGTCGCGGCGCCAAGGTGCAGACGGGAGCCGACCGGGGCGCTCGCATCGCCGGGGCCGTCGCCCTCGCCCGCGACCTCGTCAACGAACCGGCTGGCGCCATGACCCCGTCGCGACTGGCCGAGGTGGCGACTGAAGTCGCGGAGCGCGAAGGGCTCGAGATCACCGTTCTCGACGAGGTCGCCATCGCCAACGAGGGCCTCGGCGGCCTCCAGGGCGTGGCCCAGGGCTCCGACCAGCCGCCCCGCCTCATCGAGCTCGTCTACGACCCGCCCGGCGCGCGGGGCACGGTGGCCCTCGTCGGCAAGGGCATCACGTTCGACTCGGGCGGCCTGTCGCTGAAGACCGCCGACGGCATGGAGACCATGAAGACCGACATGTCCGGCGCGGCCGCCGTGCTGGCGACGATGTCGGTGCTGCCGGCGCTGGCGCCCAAGGTGAAGGTGATCGGTATCCTGCCGACGACCGAGAACATGCCGAGCGGCCACGCCATCAAGCCCGGTGACGTCCTGAAGATCCGCAACGGCAAAACCGTCGAGGTTCTCAACACCGACGCGGAGGGCCGGCTCGTCCTGGCCGACGGCCTCTCGCTCGCCGTCGAGGCCGGCGTCGACGCCATCGTCGACCTGGCCACCCTCACCGGCGCGGCGATGGTCGCCCTCGGTCGCAAGATCGCCGGGCTCATGGGCAACCACGACGCCTGGATGGAGCAGGTGAGCGACGCCGCCGACCGGGCCGGCGAGAAGGTGTGGCCGCTGCCGCTGCCCGACGAGTACCGCACCAAGATCGACTCAGAGGTGGCCGACATCAGGAACACCGGCGGCGACCGCTACGGCGGCGCCCTCACCGCTGGCCTGTTCCTCAAGGAGTTCGTCGGCGACGTGCCGTGGACGCACCTCGACATCGCCGGTCCGGCCAGGAGCGAGGAGGACGACGCCTACACCCCCAAGGGCGGCAGCGGGTTCGGCGTGCGGACGATGATCGAGCTGCTCACCCACTTCCGCCGCCCGGCGCGGAGCCGCCGGTAGGACGTGGAGGGCAGCCGCTAGGCGCCCGTTAGAAGGCGCCCGCCCCGTTCGGCGTCCCCAAGCCGGTCGGGCCGTCCCACAGCGCTGTCGGCCTAGCTACGTGTCAACCCGAGACGTTGACGGCGCGACTGGCCCGTGCCAGCGCCCGGCGCTCGTCCTCGGTGGTGCCGCCCCAGATCCCGAACTCCTGGCGGGTCTTCAGGGCGAAGTCCAGGCACTCGGGCTGCACGGGGCAGGCTGCGCAGATCGCCTTCGCCCACTCGATGTCGGGCACGGCGGCGCCGGTCGTCCCGAGCGGGAAGAACAGCTCCGGATCGCAGTCCTTGCACGCGGCGCGCGCCTGCCATTCAGGCTTGGTCCAAGTGGTGAGGCGAGCCACGACCCTCCCTAAGTGTCGGCCCCCGGTTCGAGCGCGCCGACACACACCACAGCACGGACCGTGAACTGCGTCAAGGGGAAACGGCCGTAGCGCCCAGCTCTGTGCACGCTTCGCGGTGGCGGCGCCACGCCCACGCCGCAGACTCGTGGGCCAGCGCGGGATGAAACTTCCACCGATGGAGCTGGCGCTCGGTGCCCTCGAGGTCCTCACCCAGTTCGACGAGGCTGAGGGC
>CADDZP010000435.1 GCA_902812475.1 Actinomycetota bacterium
CCACGACACCGTACTCGACGAAGTTGCGCCCCCACTTTCCCCACGGGTGCATGCCCACCCCGAGAACGGCGACTTCGCCAGCCATCTACGACACCACCTTCCACTTCCACACGATGTGGTCCCCGTCGTCGTCGCTGAACAGCGTCGACAGCACGAGCTCGACCTCGGCGCCCACGTGCAGGCGCTCGGCGTCGCCTTCGACCTGCCCGAGCACGACGAGCTTCTCCTCGTCGAGCTCGACGGCCGCAACCGAATACGGCTCGAAGGGATCAGGGCTGACGTACGGCGCCGGCGGGGCGTAGTGGTTGGTCGTGTAGGACCACACCCGTCCCCGGTTGCTGAGCTCGACGTCTTCGAACGAAGCGCCGTCGCACGACGGGTTCCGGCAGAAGAACGCCGCCTTGGGAAAGAACACGGTGCCGCACGAAGAACAGCGGTTGCCCAACAGCCGCGGGTTCTCTTCGTCCATGGTGAACCAGCCCTCTACCGCGGGGATGTGGCTCACGCGCCCAACCTCTCCAGCACCTCGTCGGCCTCCTTCATGATCCGGTCGACGAGCTCGGCCACCGTCGGCAGCTCGTCGATCAAGCCCACCACCTGGCCACTCGCCATGACGCCCAGGTCCGGGCGACCGTCGACCATGGCCTTCTTCAGCAGCATCGGCGTGTTCGCCGCCATCACCACCTGGCTCCAGTTCAGGTCCTGGGCCTTCTTCATTTCCAGACCCTCCTGCACGATCTCCCGCAACGGCTGCCCGGACAGACGGCGGAACGCCAGCGCGTTCTTCACCGCCCTCGGCAACGCGGTGATGCGACCCGACCCCTCGAGGTGCTCGACGAACGCCGTCCGCAAGACCCGGTGGGGCCATCCGTCCACCTGCGTCGTCACGACGGTGTCGTTGACGCTCTTCGACAGGTAGACGTCCTTCACGGCCTGCGGCACCTGCGAGTCGCGTGTCAGGAGGAACCGCGTGCCCATGGCGATGCCGACCGCGCCGTAGGCGAGCGCCGCCACCAGTCCTCGACCGTCGAAGAACCCACCGGCGGCGACGACGGGGATGTCGACGGCGTCGACGACCTGGGGCAGCAGCAACGTGGTCGGCACCGACCCGGTGTGGCCGCCGCCCTCGCCGCCCTGGACGAGCACGGCGTCGACGCCCCACTCGGCCACCTTCTCGGCGTGGCGCTTGGCGCCGATCGACGGAATGACGACCACGCCCCCGTCCTTGAGGCGCTGCACGAGCTCCCGGCGGGGTGCCATGGCGAAGGAGGCGACGCGCACGCCTTCTTTGACCAGCAGATCGCAGCGCTCCACGATGTCGGGCTGGTCGGCACGGAGGTTCACGCCGAACGGCCGGTCCGTGCGCGACTGCAGCTCCTTCAGAGCCAGCCGCAGCTCGTCCATGTCCATCACGGCGGCGGCGAGGATCCCCAAGCCGCCGGCGTTCGCCGTCGCCGCCGTGAGCTCGGGACCCGACACCCAGCCCATGCCGGTCTGCACGATCGGGTACTGCACGCCGGTCAGCTCGCACAGGCGGGTGTGGAGCGCCGGCTTCAAGCCTTCACCTCGGCGTCGCGCAGCGACTGGGGATCGACGACGTCGCGGATCAGGCGCAGCTCCTCCTCGGTCGGCAGCCGGGTCTCCGGTACGTCGCCGTCGCGGGTCAACGAGAACCCTGTCGCCGCCTGCACCTCGTCGACGGTCACGCCCGGGTGCACCGATCGGATGCGCATCGAGTGGTCGGGTGTGGCGAAGTCGAACACGCCCAGGTTCGACACCACGACCCGGATGTCGTGCACTGCGGCGGCGGCCGGCACGCGGTCGTAGCCGACGCCCGATACGAAGTCGACCTTCTCGACGAACACGCGAGGCGAGTGGTTCGGCACCCAGTAGCTCGTCGGATGGTTCACGGTGTTCCCGGGCGCCCCCCGCACGCCGAGCAGCATGGCTTTGGGCTTCTCCCACGGGCCGATGCAGGCGATGTTCTGGTTGCCGAAGCGGTCGACCTGGGTGGCGCCCATCATCACGTGCCGCCTGCCCCACCACAGCAGGTCGAACATCTTGCCGAACGGAAGCCATCCCTCGACGACCCGGGGCACGTCGGGGCCGGCGCCCACCGGCAGCGGCTCCGCCGTCATCAGGGCGTCGCCGTCGGTCAGCACCAGGTCGGGCTCGAACGTCAGCGCCGCCAACCGTGCCCCGATCGTCGGCACGGTGCCGATGGGGCTGGCCACGATCTCGCCGTCGCCCCGCCACGCCTCCGCGCACGCGACGGCGCACACCTCCGCCCGGGTGGCGTTCACGACAGCCATGTGGGGGCGAACTCCTCCCACGGCGTGGTGGCGTACCGGCGCTGCAGCTCCTCGTCCCTCGGGTAGTCGGGCGCGCACGAGGTGAACTGGGCGCCGCCCGGCGCCTCGACGACGCCGTGGACCATCATGCGGTTGATCTTCAGCGTCTGCTCCGAGCCCTCCTTGAGCAGGTCGGCCGTGTCGACGATGCGCTCGCAGCTCATGAAGGCCCGATCGGCGGCCATGCAGAACAGGTCGTCGAAGAACCAGTCGGGGCCGAGGTACTGGCCATTGCCCCGGGCGTCGGCCCGGTTGGCGTGGATGAGGGCGGCGTCCAGCCGGAGGGCGGGCATGGCCACCAGCTCCTCGGACTCGTCGTAGGGCGAACGCACCGTCTTCAGCGACGGGTTGACGTCCATGACGGAGGACCCGAGGCCGGCGCGGCACGGCAGGAAGGAGATGCGCATGGCCGCCGCCCGCAGCCCCCACTGGAGCATCCCCTCGTCGACCTCCATGGCCTCGATGGTGCCGTTCTGCCGGGCGGCCCGGAAGTGGGGCTCGAGAGGGATCGAGTCGAGCGACACGAAGCCGTAGACGACCTTCTTCACCTTCCCGGCCGCGCACAGCATGCCGACGTCGGGACCGCCGTAAGAGACGACGGTCAGGTCGCGCAGCGGCGAACGCAGGATCTCGCGGATCATCGACATCGGCTTGCGGCGCGAACCCCACCCCCCGATGCCGACTGTCATGCCGTCGCCCAGCTGGGCGACGACC
>CADDZP010000436.1 GCA_902812475.1 Actinomycetota bacterium
GCAGCCCGAAGGCGACGTTCTCGGCGGCCTCAGGTGCGGGAACAGGCGCCCGTCCTGGAACACCACGCCGACGCTGCGTTCAGTGGTCGGTGCGCGCATCCCCCACGCCGGGTCCTCGAGCACCGTCCCGCCGAGTTGGACGTGGCCACCGTCGAGCGGCACCAGCCCGGCCAGCGCCAACAGGAGCGTCGACTTCCCGGCGCCGTTGGGCCCGAGCACGGCGACAGCCTCGCCGTCATCGACGTGGAGCTGGACGTCGAGCGTGAAGCCGTCGCGCCGGACGACGACGTCGGCGGCGAGTGCCATCGCTACCGCCGCGGTGCCAGCCACCGCCCACGCATGAGAAAGAGCACGGCAATCGACAGGGCGAGCAGGATCAGGCTCAACAACACGGCAACACCGGGTCGGCTCTGCAGCTCCAGGTACACGGCGAGAGGCAGCGTCTGGGTGCGGCCGGGGAGATTGCCGGCGAAGGTGATCGTCGCTCCGAACTCGCCGAGCGCACGCGCCCAGCACAGGGCGGCGGCCGCACCCAGGGATGGGGCGAGCGCCGGCAACACGACGCGCCGAAGGGTCAGGTATGGACCGGCGCCCAGGGTTGCAGCTGCCTCCTCGAGGCGCTCGTCGAGTGCCCGCACCCCGGCCTCGACGGTGATGACGGCGAACGGCAGGGCCACGAACAGCTCGGCGACAACGGCGCCCGCCGTCGTGAACGGCAGGGCGATCCCGAGGTGGGCGAGCCACGACCCGACGAACCCGTTGCGACCGAGTGCCAAGAGCAGGGCGACCCCGCCGACGACGGGCGGCAGCACGAGGGGCAGCAGGGCGATGGCCCGGACGGCCGCCTTGCCGGGGAACTCCACACGAGCGAGAACCCAAGCAAGCGGCGCGCCCAACAGCAGGGCGAGGGCGGCGGCGCACGCCGACGTCAAGAGCGAAAGCCCGACGGCGGTGCGCACGTCGTGGGCGGTGAGCTGGTGCGCCAGGCCACTCCACGGTGCCCGCTCCAGGAGCCCGATGACCGGCAGCACGAGGAACAAGAGGGCGACCCCGGCGAAGACGAGGACGGCGGCCGGCGGTCGTCGACTCACGAGGTGGGCGCCGGCAGGAAACCGAAGCGGTGCAGAACCTGCTGGCCCCGCGCAGAGACCAGGAAGTCGACGAAGGCCTGACCGCCATCGCGCTCAGAGCCGAACGGCAACGGGTCCGCCAGGTACTCGGCGCGCACGTTCTCGTCGTCGGGGATCGCCACCGAGTAGACGCCCCGGCCGCCGGTCGTGTCGGTGGCGTAGACGACGCCGGCGTCGGCTTCGCCCAGTGCGACCTTGGTGACAACGCCCTCGACGTTGTCCTCCAGTGACACGGGGCTGACCGTGACGCGGGCCCTGCCGAGTGCGTCGCGCGCGTAGCGCCCCGCCGGCACCGCCGGCGCGGCCAAGACGACGCGCAGCCCGGGGCGGCCGAGGTCGGCGAGGCCACGGATCCCTTCCGGATTGCTCGGACGCACAGCAATGACCAGTCGGTTCTCGGCGAAGACGCGGGGAGGCGGATGCGGTCCCCGCTTGGGAACGCGGTCCATCGTCGCTCTGTCGGCCGTGGCGATTGCGTCCGCCTTGGCCCCCTGCTCGAGCTGGGAGACGAGCTGCTGGCTGCCGGCGAACGAGAACGTCAACGAGTAGGTGCGGTGGGCGGACTCGAAGGGCTGCTTCATGGCGGCGAACACGTTGTTCAGCGACGCAGCGGCGAACACGGTGACGGGATGCCGCGGCCCGCTGCTGCCGCCGGAGCACGCGCTCGTCAAGGCGCCGACCGCGAAGACGACGACGCCAAACCGCTTCACCGCTCAGCAGGCAGCTCGACGACGACGTTCGTCGCCTTGACAGCGGCCACCGCAAGCATCCCCGGCGCCAGCGCAAGTTCGTCCGCCGCCTCGCGCGTCATCAACGACACGACTCGGTGCGGCCCGGCCTGGATCTCCACCTGGGCCGTCACCTTGTCCTTGACCACTCGGGTCACGACGCCGGTGAAGCGGTTGCGAGCGGACTGCCCGGCGATCGTGCCAGGTTCCGGTCGCTGCGCCAGCTGGAGCGACAGCTTCGCCAGCGCCGCCCCGTCGACCAGCCGCTGCCCGCCGCTCGTCCGTCTCGTCCGCAGCCGCCCGGCCTCCGCCCACCGCCGCACCGTGTCGACACTCACACCGAGCAGATCAGCGGCCTGCCCCATCTTGAATTCGGCCATTTCCCAGACCGTACCCCGCGAATGCGGGCGAAGGTACTAGGGAAGCTCGCCGGTACGGGCGAGGTGGATGGCCTGCCACATGTACCAGGCGGCCACCGATCGGTAGGGGCGGAAGGCCTCGCCGAAGACGGCGAGCTCCTTGGGCTTGGGCATCTCCTTCAAGCGGTAGGCCGCCGTGTAGCCGGCGCGGACACCGAGGTCGTCCACGGGCCAGACGTCGAGGCGGCCCAGCTGGAAGATCAAGAACATCTCCGCCGTCCACCGTCCGATGCCCCGGACGGTCGACAACCGCTCGATGATGTCCTCATCGCCCAGCTTGGCGATGGCATCGAGAGGGACGATGCCGGACACCACCTTGTCGGCCAGGTCACGGATCGACGCCGTCTTGGCGGCGGACAGCCCTGCGCCGCGCAGATGCTCCTCGGGCATGGCCAGCACCGCCTCGGGCGTCGGATGACCGTCGAACAGGGCCTCGAATCGCCCGTGGATGGCGGCGGCGGCCTTGCCTGCCAGCTGCTGGTAGGCGATCGAACGGGCGAGGGCGCCGAAGTGGTCACGCCGCTCGTTGCCCCGGCGCTTGAGCTTCGCAGGACCGGCGATGCCGACGAGCTTGGCGATCACCGGGTCACGCTCGACGAGGTCCGCGGTGGCCGTTGCGACGCTCGTCCGAGGCATTCGATGAGGATAGGGACGCCGCCAACCTCTCCGAAGTTGGAGCCGTGACCCGTTTGTGCCCGTTTCTCGGAGGTAAAACGAACTTCGGAGAGGTTTTGTGAGGTCAGCCCGTCAAGAGCGTTCGTCCCACATGACCTCCGAGCGCCAGC
>CADDZP010000437.1 GCA_902812475.1 Actinomycetota bacterium
GCCGAGAAAGGCGCCGGCACCGACTGCTCCGAGCATGAGTCCGACCGTCTGGGCGCCGCCGCCGAACACGTCGGCGGCCAGGGCGGGGAACAGGGCGACGGGCATGCCGAAGACCATGGCGTCGATGTCGATGACGAACGTGCTCACGAGCACGGGCTTGTCCCTGAGGAACCGCAGCCCGTCGAGGATCGACTGCACGCCTGCCTTGGTGCCACCGCCCTCCGGCGGCAGGGCGTGCATGGGGATCGCCGCCGCGAAGGCGACGACGAACGTCGCCACGTCGACCCAGTACGCGGCGGCCAGGCTGACGTTGGCGATGAGCACGCCGCCGATCGGCGGCCCGACGAGGAGGCCCACCTGCCAGACGAGCTGGCCCAGGGCGGCGGCCGCCGGGAAGGTCTCCCGCCGCACGAGCCTTGGCGTGATGGCGTTGCGGGTCTGCATGTCGGCGCCCGAGAAGCCAGCCGACAGCGAGCCGAAGACGAACAGCGGCCACAGCGGGGGGTGGTCGGCCATGGCGTTGACAGCGAGCGCGGCACTGGTCGCCGCCAGCAGCACTTGATTGACGAGGAGCAGCAGCCGGCGGTCGAAGGCGTCCGAGAGGGCGCCGCCCCACAACGAGAACACGATCAGCGGCCCGAGCGAGGCGAGGCCCACCAGCCCCACCTCGAGCGACGAGTGGGTGATGGCAAACACCTGCACGGGGATGGCCACCACCGTGAACTGGCGCCCGATGTAGGAGGCCACCTGGCCGGTGAACAGGAGGCGGTAGTCGCGCGACTCGTGCAGCGGCGTCAGGTCGGCGAGCACGCGCGTCCTGGCCATCGGGGCGACGGTACTGCCCGGCTCCTGAAACAGTGTTGGGGTGCCGTCGCCCTTTCACTTCGCCCGGACGTGGGACCTCGACGTGCCGCCCGACCGCTTCTGGGCCACGATCTGCCGGACCGACGAGTACACGACGTGGTGGCCGTGGCTGCGTCGCTTCGACGCGGACGGCATGCACGAGGGCGCCGAGTGGAGCGCGGTGATCCAGTCGCCGCTGCCGTATGTCCTGCGCGTGCGCCTCGAGCTCGAGGAGGTCGTGGCGCCGTCCCGGCTGGTCGCCAACGTGACCGGCGACATCGAAGGGTGGGCCGCCCTCGACGTCAGCCCGAGCGAGAGCGGTGGGTCCGCCGTCGACATCGAGTGGGACATGCGCCCTCGGTCGCGTGCCATGCAGTGGGCGGCGCTCGTCGCCCGGCCCCTCCTGCGCTGGAGCCACGAGTGGGTGCTCGCGCGCGGGCTGGACCAGTTCCGGCGCCGGGCGCTAAGCCAACGGCATGATCACTGACGACGAAGTGCGACGGATCGGGCGGCGGCTGCGCGACCTGGTGGAGCCGCTGGCCGCCAACGTGTACTTCGCGCCCGAGGCGCAGGAGGCATACAAGGCTCTGGGGCTGTCGTACATCCCGTCCTACTTCCGCAGCCGTTCGGCGTGCATGGGCGACGTGGCCGGCGACGTCGTCGTCGCCACCTTCGGCGTGTTCAACCCGGCCATCGTGCTGCCGGCGATGGAGAAGGCGCGCAAGGTCCCCGTCGACGACATCCTGGCGGCCCGCCAGAGCGGTGCCATCGGCGCGCTGACACGCATCCTGGACGGCGTCCCCGACGGTCTCGACCGGGCGACCGCCCTGCTCAGGCGAGCATCCGACGCGTGCACGTGCGAGGGCCACGCCATCTTCGCCGGCCTGCGCTCACTGGGGTTCCCGGGTGACCCGATGGGTCACTTCTGGCGGGCGGCCGACCTCGTGCGCGAGCACCGGGGCGACTCCCACATCATCGCCTGGACGTCACACGACGTCGACGCCGTCGAGATCACGCTGCTGACCGAGCTGTGGTGGCGCCTGCCACTGAAGAGCTACGTCGGCACGCGGGGGTGGACGCCCGACGAGATCGACGCCGGCATCGGGCGCCTCGTCGAGCGGGGTCTCATCGAAGGCGAGGAGTTCACGTCTGCCGGCGAGCAGCTGCGGGCGTCGATCGAAGAGGCGACCGACCGCCAGGAGCGCCGGGTCGTCGAAGCGCTGGGCGACGACGCCGACGAGCTCCTGGCGTGGCTCGAACCGTGGTCGAAGGCCGTCGTGGCGTCGGGCGGCTACCCGACTGATCCCAGCTCCCTCACGCGGCCGTAAGAGGCTGGACCTCGGCGGTGCAGAACGCGCAGCGCTTGGCGGCGCGAGGGATGTTGCTGAGGCACTCGGGGCACTCCCGCGTCTCGGACTCGACGTCAGGCTCGGTGCGCCGCCGCTCCATCAACACGTTGATCGGACGCACCACCAAGAAGAAGACGGCCGCCGCGATCGTCGCGAACGCGATCAGGACGTTGAGGAAGTCGCCATAGGCGAAGACGCTGTGGCGGATCGTGAACTTGAGGCTCTGGAAGTTCGCCTTCCCCGGAATCGACACCAGCGGCGTGAGCAGATCCTTCACGAAGGCCTGCACCACGGCCCCGAACGCGGCGCCGATGACGACCGCGATGGCCAGGTCGACCACGTTGCCGCGCAGCACGAACGCCTTGAAGTCCTTGAGCATGAGCCCGCTCCCTCCGTCCCCTCCATTCTGGGCGCAGAAATGAGCGTTATCCGCGCATTTCTGCGCCAAGAATGCGTGAGGGCGCCGCGTCAGGCGGGTTGGCAGGCGGGACACCAGTAGGCGACACGCGCCTGCTCTCCCTGGCCCCGGGACTCGATGCGCGTCCCGCACTTCCGGCACGGCTTCCCGCTGCGCCGGTACACCCAGCGCTCGTCGCCGTCGGCGTGCCCGAGGGCGCTCGCCTTCATGAGCGACGAGGCGGTCGCGACCAGGGCGTCGAGATCCTCGTCGGTGAGCTTCTGGTGCTCGGTCCAGGGATTGCGGCGCTCGAGGAACAGGGCCTCGGAGCGCCAGATGTTGCCGATGCCCGCCACGACCTGCTGGTCGAGCAGCAGCTCGCCCACGGCGAGCTCGGGCGGCCGGGTGCGGGCCCGGCGCCGCACCTCGTCGAGGTCGAGCTGGTCGGCCGCCTGGGCCCCGACG
>CADDZP010000438.1 GCA_902812475.1 Actinomycetota bacterium
GTCCGAGCTTGCAAGGAAGGCGCCTGGTCGGCGCCTGCTGTCTTCTGCTCATCCGGCGCGGCACTCGGCGAGAGCGGCCGAGACGCTGGTTGCGTCAAGCACCGCGCTCCAGGATGGTGATCATCCGCCATTCGGCGGGATCGCCGGTGCCGAACGGAGCGTCGGCGTCGAACCACCCGTGCCGGTCGACCACCGTCATCGTGCCTGCCAGCCGGACGGCGGCCTCGACCTCGGTGGCCGTCCACCGGCGCAGGGCGACGCTGTCGCGCACGACGTGGCCGTCGACACGCACCGAGATGCGGCACTCGGCCACCTGGGTCACGGGATCCAACTCCGGTGATGTGAAGCGCACGTCGGCCCGCCGGCCGTTGCGCGTGACACGCCACCGATCCTGCGTCTTGGGCGCGCCGGCGAGGAAGTCAGCCGGGTGCGAGGTCTCCATGACATAGACGCCGCCGGGTACGAGGTGGGCGCCGACGGCCTGCAGATGCGACACCATGGCGTCGAGGTTGAGGATGTGGCTGGCTGAGTCGAGCATGTCGATCGCCAGGTCGAAGCGCCGCCGCGGGATGCGGAAGCGCACCATGTCGGCTTCGACGACGTCGATGGAGACGCCTTCGCGCCGTGCTCGACGCTCGGCATAGGAGCACATCACCGGCGAGACATCCACAGCCGCCACCTGACAGCCGCGTCGGGCGAACTCGAGGGCGTGGGCGGCGGGGCCGGCGGCGAGTTCGAGCACACGTCGCGGACCGGTCCCTCTTCGCCGCCGGTACCAGGCCTCGAGCACATCCACTTCGGCGGCGACGTCGCGGTAGGCAAACGCCAGCTCATAGAGCTCGGGGTCGTCGTAGAGCCCTCCGGCCACGCCGCAGCGTCCCACAGACCCCTGGTCTCGCCTCCACTTCGTTGCGGCTCGCTCGGGGTGAACGACAACGCCGGCGGACGGAGCCGCCGGCGTGCCGTTCTCGGTCTGTTGCGACCTAGGCGGTGAGGCGCCGACGCAGCCGGCGGGCGCCGACGAAGCCGGCCAGGAGGACGACGCCGCCGACCGGCAGCCACGGGGACGTACCGGTGAAGGCGAGGCTCTTGACCTCGGGCGGGTTCGGCACCGCCGGGTTGGCCGGCGTCGACACCGTCGCCGGGTTGCCCGTGACGGCGGACTCCGCGTGGGCCAGCTCGATCACGACCGCCGCCGACGGGCTCGCCGCCGCCGTGCTGAGCGTTCCGGCGCTGCCGGTCGGCAGCAGGGACGACAGACCCTTGAACAGCTGGATGCTGACGCCGTCCGCCACAGCCTTGGCCGACTTGCCGGCGGTCTCGGTGCTCCCGTCGGCCACGGTGATGGTCGACTCGAGCGGGGTGCCCTGCAGGATGGTGATCGTCTGGCCCGGGGCCACCGACAGGTGCGTGAGGTTCGCCGGCAGGCCGAGCACGGGGGCCAGGTCGACGGTGACCAGAGCCGGGTCGAACGAGGCCGAGCCCGCCCCCTTGGTGCGGTCGTAGGTGGCGGTCGTCTTCGACGAGCCGACCTTGATGTCCGCCAACGGCGTGTTGTCGAGGGCGGCGATCGGCAGGACCTTGAGCTCGCCCCCCAGCGCCTGGGACGCCGACGTCAGCGTGTTCGCCACGGTGCCGAGCGTCGACGTCGAGTTGCCGAGCGACAGCGCCAGCGTCTGCTGGGTCGTGAGCGAGTCGAGCAGCTGGGTGATCGTCGTCGAGGGGTCGAGCTGAACCGGCGTCTGCTTGGTCGCGTTGCTGATCTGGTCGAGCACCGGCTGCAGCGCGTCGGTGACCTGCTGGACCGTGTCGCCGAGCTTGAGCTGGCCGAGAGGAGTGTTGCCGAGCACGCCGCTCAGCAGGCTCTGGGCGTTGACGTTCACCGTCGCCACCCCAGCCGTGCTCGTGGCGTCGGGCAGGCCCTTGGTGATGTCGGCCTTGGCCAGCGAGCAGGCAACAGAGAGGTCGAGCAGGTTGCCGAGCGGCGCCGGCAACTGCGGGAGGGCACAGCGCTGCCGGCCGTTGGTCGGGTCGGCGGCCGAGCTGTTGTCCGAGCTCAGCGAAACCTTGCTCAGCGTTGCCGGCTGCAGCAGCTGCCCGGCGGCATTGGCCACGGCCGTGAGCGGCGCCCCGATCGTGCCGTCGGTGACGCCGAAGGTGGCGTCCTGGCCGAGCACGCTGATGTGCAGGGCCCGGGCCGTTCCCGTGGCGCTGAACGTCTCCGCCGAGTCGGCGTGGGCCACGGGCGCTGCGAAGGCCGTGAGCACCACCCCCGCCATACCGAGCAAACCAATGCGACGCAGAGTGCGCATTACTCCATTCCCCCTGTTAGTGCGAACCGCCCAAGTGGACGATGAGAGTAGCCAGGTCCTCTGGCATTCGCCACGCGCGGTGAGAATTCCTGCTCAAGTCGCCACCCCGCGTGTGCCGACTGACTCGAAAAGCGTGGTTGACCGGGGCACTTCGACGCACCTGTGTCAACGTCATTCCGAACCATGCGGCCCTGTCATTGCTGGAGGGGCCGCTCACGTGACGCGCGAACCGTGACTTTCTTGTCCAAAGGCCAGCGGCGCGCAACGGCGGTTGAGCCCGAGAGCGGAATCGAACCGCTGACCTGCTCATTACGAGTGAGCCGCTCTGCCGACTGAGCTACTCGGGCGGGCGAGACGCCGAGGCTAGCGAGGAACTACCTGAGCGAAGGCAGCTTCAAGAGGAGGGCCTGGAGCAGCAGCGTCTCGTTCGGATTCCGTTCGAGGGCCTCTGCGGCCTCGACCACGGCGTCGACGGCGGTGAGGCACGCCGCGGCCGGGCCCGAGCCGTCGACGAGTGCGTCGCGGTATGCCTGCTGGAGGGTGGCGAGACCGAAGCGGAGCTCGTCCATGCGGAGGCGGCGCAGCTCGCGGCGGTGCTGCTCGTCGACCTGGCGGCGGTTGACGCGGTCGCCGTAGCGGCTGGCCCGTTCCTCGAGCGCCGCCAGCTCCGCCTGGTGACGCGCGTGGAGCGGCTCGACGCCGGCGGTGGAGATCAGCTGGGCCAGCTCGGCGG
>CADDZP010000439.1 GCA_902812475.1 Actinomycetota bacterium
TCCTGGCCCAGGAGGCGTCGTACGCCGAACCGCCGACCACGACGACGGTGCCCGCGCCCACCGGCGGGCCGGCGTTCGTCTGGCCGGCACCCGGGCCCATCACCAGCCCCTTCGGCGGCCGCCGCCACCACCCCGGCATCGACATCGACGGCGTCACCGGCGATCCGGTGTTCGCAGCGGGGACGGGGACGGTCGTCCTGGCCGGCATGGCCCCCGCCGGGTACTCCGGCTACGGCAACGTGGTCGTGATCGACCACGGCGGCGGGATCGGGACCCTGTACGCCCACCTCTCCCGCGTCGACGTGGCCGCCGGCCAGGTCATCCAGCAGGGCCAGCAGCTCGGCGCCATCGGCGCCACCGGCGCGGCGACGGGCGACCACCTCCACTTCGAGGTCCGGGTGCAGAACACGCCCGTCGACCCGATGCCATGGCTGCCGCCCCGGTGAGCTGACCGGCGAGCTCAGCCGCTGGACAACTGCACGACGTAGTCGCCGAGCATGGCGGCCAAGTCGTCAACGCTCGATTGCCGGACGAGTGACTCGAAGCCCACGGCGTCGAGGCCGACCACGATGCGCGCCAGCGGGTCAACATCCTCGACGCACGCGGCGACGGCCGCTCCGACGTCGTCGGGGTCACCGGCGCCCGAGAGCCGGTTGGCATTCTCCTCACGGAGGCGGCGGAGCACCTCCCCGTACAAAGAACCCTCGTCGGGTGGCTCCTCCGACAACGACCTCGCCATGTCGGTGAGGAACAACCCCGGTGCCACGACGGTGACGTGGATGCCCGATCCATGCAGCTCGGCCCGCAGGACGTAGCTCAGGCTCGTCAGCGCCGCCTTGGAGGCCGAGTACCAGCCGCCGAAGGGCGCGGGCAACGTGTCGTTCAACGACGACACGTTGAGGATGCGGCCACCGCCCTGGGCTCGCATGACCGGGATGGCGGCCCGAATGAGACGCAGCGGCCCGAAGACGTTGACCTCCATCACGTGGTGGGCGTCCTCCTCGGTCGTCTCCTCGACGGCCCCCACGGCGCCCGCCCCCGCGTTGTTGACGAGCACGTCGAGGCGGCCGGCCTCCTCGACGACCTGGGCGACGACCGCCGACGCCGCTGACGGGTCTCCCGCGTCGAACGTGAGTGGTGTCACGCCGGCCGGCAGCTCTGTCCGCGCCGGTCTGCGGGAAGCGGTGAACACGCGGTGGCCTCCGGCGGCGAGGCGCCTGACGGTGGCGAGCCCGATCCCGCTGCTCCCTCCCGTCACGAGCACGACCATGCGAAGCCCTCAGCCGCGCAGCTGGTCGATCTGGGCCTGCCACCGGCGCATGCCGCCCAACCAGCGGTCGTAGTCGTCGGCCTTGCGCCGGAAGTACTCGGCCACCTCCGGGTGGGGAAGGATGAGGAAGCGCTCGTCGGCCAGGCCGGCCACCACGACGTCGGCCACCTCCTCGGGCGACTTGGATCCCGGCAGGAGGAAGTTGGAGGCATCCTCGCCGCCGGCCATGAGCATGTTCGTGCGCACGCCCTGGGGGCACAGGCAGGACACCTTCACCCCGGCGTTGCCGTAGGTGATCGACAGCCATTCGGCCAGCGACACGACGCCGTGCTTGGTCACCGAGTAGGGGAGTTGGCCGATGCCCGTCAGCAGCCCGGCGGCCGACGCCGTGTGGAGCAGGTAGCCCTCGCCCCGGGCCACCCAAGCGGGGATGAGGGCGCGGGCGGCGTAGACGTGCGCCATGAGATTCACGCCCAGGATGCGGGCCCACAGCTCGTTGGAGTCGTCGAGGCCGCCAGCCGTGATGATCCCGGCGTTGGCGCAGAACAGGTCGATCGGCCCGTTGGCGTCTTCGGCCGACCGCACCAACGCAACCACCTCGTCCTCGACGGAGACATCGAGCTGGAAGGGCGTGCCGCCGACCTCGCCGGCGACTGCCGCGGCGGCGTCGCCGTCCAGGTCGGCGACGACGATGGCCCGAGCGCCCTCGGCCGCGAAGCGCAGGCACATGGCCCGCCCGATGCCGTTGCCGGCGCCGGTGACGACGACGTGCTTGCCCGCTAGTTCCACGCCAACGGAAACCTAGAACGCCGAGGCGGCTGCCCGCAGCGTGGCGTCGACCACCGCCATGGGGTCGTCCCCGAACGGGAGGGGGAAGACGATGGGCTCGTCGACGCCGGCGTCGGCGTAGGCCCGCACCGTTTTGGCGACGACCGACGCGTCGCCCATGACATCGATGCCGTCGACCATCTCGTCGCTCACGGCCGCCAGCGCTCCCTCTCGGTCGCGGGCGGCGTGGCGCTCTCGGACGGCGGCCACCGCATCGCCGTACCCGGCCCGGGTGAAGTTGGCGGCGTAGGCGTCGACGACGGCGTAGGAGAACAGGTCGCGCTGGGCCAGTGGCAGATACCGGTCCCGGTCGGTGACGCCCACGTGGACATAGCAGTAGACGCGGGCGTCGCCGCCCTTGCGCACCTGCTCGACCGACCAGGGCACGTGGGAGGCGGGGAGGTAGTTCAGCAGGACGCCGTCGGCGACCTCGCCGGCCAGGCGCAGCATGCCCTCGTTGAGCGCACCGACGACGATCCTGGGGCGGCGCTCACCCAGGGCCACCCCGAGCCGGAACCGCGACACCCGGTAGAAGTCGCCCTCGAACGTCACCGACTCGCCCGAGAGGCAGGCCCGCAGGAGGGCGACGAACTCACGGACCTGGGCGAGGGGCCGATCGCCGTAGCCGGCGCCGTGCCACCGCTCGGCAACGACCGGCGAGGAGATCCCGACGCCGACAACCACGTCACGGTCGGGAACCAGGGTCTGGAGCGTGGCGGCGGCCATCGCCAGAAGGGGCGGCGTCCGCAGCTGGAGGGCGACAACCCCCGTTCCCAGGTCGAGGCCGGGGACCCGGGCCGCGACCGACGCCAGGAGGGCGAACGCCTCCGGCCCGGTCACCTCCGCCGTCCAGAACGACCGGTAGCCCAGGTCGGCGGCCCGGGCGGCCACGCCGGCGGCGGCCGCCGGACCGAGCGCTCCTGGGAGTGACGCGAATGTCACGCCG
>CADDZP010000440.1 GCA_902812475.1 Actinomycetota bacterium
GCCTCGCCCACCGGCCCGGCGAGCTGTCCGGCGGCCAGCAGCAACGCGTCGCGGTGGCCCGAGCCTTGGTCACCGAGCCGGCGATGATCCTGGCCGACGAGCCCACCGGCAACCTCGACTCCGGCTCGACGAGGGACGTCCTCGCTCTCCTGCAGGACCTGCATCGCTCGGGGCGCACCGTGGTCCTCATCACCCACGAGGCCGACGTGGCCGCCGCCGCCGGCCGGGTCGTGCACATGCTCGACGGCCGCATCGTCGAGGACACCGACGCCATCATGCCTTCGGCCCGCCTGTAGACGATGAACTGGCTCGACACGGTCAAGACGGGACTCGACGCCATCCGGTCGCACCGGCTGCGGTCGGGGCTGACGATGCTCGGTATCCTCATCGGGATCGCCGCCGTGATCCTCACCGTCGGACTGGGCGAGGGAGCGCAGGCGCAGGTGCGGGATCAGATCAACTCGCTGGGCACCAACCTGCTCGTCGTGTCGCCCGGCAGCACGACCACCGGCGGGATCCGCGGCGGTTTCGGATCGGCGTCCACGTTGACCAAGGCCGATGCCGACGCCCTGGGTTCGAAGGTGGCGGCGCCCGACGTCGCCGCCGTCGCCCCGACAACGCAGTCGTCGGGCACGCTCGCCGTCGGTTCGACCAACTGGACGACCAGTGTCGTGGGTACAACGCCCTCGTGGGCGGCCGTGCGAGCCCGCAAGATCGACAGCGGCCGCTTCCTGAGCAAGGACGACGAGAACACGGCGGCGGCCGTCGTCGTGCTCGGACCGACCACCGCCGAGCAGCTCTTCGGCGCCCAGAGTCCAGTCGGCCAGACCGTGAACCTGAACAACATCCCCCTCCAGGTCGTCGGTGTGCTGCAGTCGGCGGGCTCGTCGTCGGGCACGGCGAACAACGACGACACCGCTCTCGTGCCGTATTCCACCGCTGCCCAACGGCTCTTCGGTGGCAACGCCCGCACGTCCGTGAACGCCATCTATCTGTCGGCCGCGTCGTCGGAGACGCTGTCGGCCGCCTATCAGGAGGTGCAGGGCGAGCTGCTGAACCTGCACCACATCACGAACCCGAACAACGCCGACTTCACGATCACGACCCAGGAGTCGCTGCTCACGACCGCCAACTCGGTCAACAAGACGCTGACGGTCCTCCTCGGCGGCATCGCCGGCATCTCGCTGCTCGTGGGCGGGATCGGCGTGATGAACATCATGCTCGTGTCGGTGACCGAGCGGGTGCGTGAGATCGGCTTGCGCAAGGCCCTCGGCGCCAGGCCCCGCGTCATCCGTCGGCAGTTCCTCGTCGAGGCGTCGGTGCTCGGGCTGGCGGGTGGCGTGCTCGGGGCGTTGCTCGGTGTCGTCGGCTCCGGCGTGCTGCCGAACTTCATCGACTCGCCCGTCACGCTCTCGCCGACGGCGACAGCCGGTGCGATCGCCATCGCCATCGCCATCGGGCTCGCCTTCGGCGTGTATCCCGCCTCCCGCGCCGCCAGGATGGCCCCCATCGACGCCCTGAGGACCGAGTAGGGCGATGAGTGCTCGTCGACGTCTCATCGTCTTTGGTGCCATCGCCGTGCTCGTCGTCGCCGGCGTGTTTGGGGGCCGGGCCCTCGCCGATTCCGGCTCGCAGGTGTCCTCGTTCCGGACCGCCACGGCGAAGCGGGCGACGGTCACCCAGACCGAGCAGCGCAGCGGGATCGTGGAGCCGCTGGCGCAGGGCACTGTCGCCTTTCCCATCTCCGGCGTCGTGAACGGCGTGGCCGTGCAGCCGGGGCAAACGGTGACCACCGGCCAGACGCTGGCCACGCTCGACACGAGCGCTTTGCAGGCGGCGCTGACCGCCCAACAGGCGAGCCTGGCCGCGGCGCAGCTGACGTTGAGCAACGCCGTCAGCGGTCAGAGCACGTCGGGGTCGAGCGGAGGCCGGACGTCGACGACCGTTCCCGCCACGCAGGCCAACCGGTCGTCTGCATCGTCGGGTTCGCTGACCACAGCCCGCCAGGCGGTGGCGTCCGGCCAGCAGCAGGTCGACGGCGCCCTGTCGACGGCGAAGGCAGCGCTGGGCGCCGCTGCCTCGAGCTGCGGCGTGGGCGGCAGCAACGACTCCTCGACAGCGACCTTCCAGCCCGCGTCGGGCTCGTCGAAGAACAGCGCGAACGCCTCACCGCAGTGCATGAGCGACCTGCAGGCGTCGTTCAACGCCCAGCAGGAGGTGGCCAAGGCGCAGTCGAGCCTGGCCCAGGCCGAGTCGAAGCTCGATGCCCTCTTGTCGAACTCCTCGTCGAGTGGCGCGTCACAGCAGTCCGCGGGCTCGAACGGCGCCGCCACGCCGTCACCGTCGGGTCCGACGTCGGCCGAGCTGGTTGCCGACCAGGCCGCCGTCGACGCCGCCCAGGCGAACGTCACCGCGGCCCAGCAGAACCTGGCCCAGGGGGCGATCGTCAGCCCCATCGACGGCACGGTCGCGGCCGTCAACATGAAGATCGGCGACCACGTCGGCGCCGCGTCGTCGACGGCGAACATCATCGTCGTCGGGCCGGGCGGCTACGAGGTGACCACGACGGTGCCGGTGACCGACCTGGCCAACGTCAAGCTGGGCGACGACGCCAGCGTCGTTCCCGACGGTTCGGGCTCTGCGCTCGACGGCAAGGTGGTGTCGATCGGCGTCACACCGACGACGAGCGGTGGCACCACCGTCTATCCCGTCGTCATCGGCCTGAACGGCTCGCCGACGGCGCTGTTCAACGGCGAGGACGCGGCCGTGACGATCGTGCTCAACCGGGTCTCCGATGTGCTCGCCGTGCCGACGTCAGCGGTTCGCAGCGCGGGCGGCGGCGCCGTGCACATCGTCACCGTGCTGTCGGGAACCAAGACGAGCACGGTGCCGGTCCAGGTGGGCGCGGTCGGCCCCGACCTCACGGAGATCAAGTCCGGGCTGCAGGAGGGCCAGCAGGTCGTGGTCGCCGACCTCAACACGCCCCTCCCTACGAACACCCTCACCCGCGGCCTCGGCGGTGGCGGCCTCGGCGGTGGCGGCC
>CADDZP010000441.1 GCA_902812475.1 Actinomycetota bacterium
CCCCCCCGTTGGCGCAGCCGGCAAGGCCGGCAGCGCCAACGGGGGGGCGAGCGGCGGTCCGGGTGGGCCCAACACGGCCAGCGACGTGGGCGTCACGCCGACATCGATCAAGATCGGCAACATCACGTCGATCCAAGGGCCGTTCGGCCCCGACGCCTTCAGCCCCTCGCTGTACGGCCTGCAGTCCTTCGCCAGCGCCATCAACGCGCAAGGCGGCATCAACGGGCGCAAGCTCGACATCGACACTTGCGACGACAAGGGCACCGGCGACGGGAACCTGGCGTGCGCCCAGAAGCTCGTGGACCAGGACAAGATCTTCGTGTATCTGGCCAACAACTCCCAGGCCAGCGCCCGGTCGGCCAGCTACAACTACTCCAAGGGTGTGCCCGACCTCGGCCTGCCGCTGAACAACGGCTACCAGAAGTACCCGACCATGTTCGACTTCTACGCCGACAACGGCGCCGTGCGTGACGGCAAACAGGTCGGGGCCGACGGCAAGCGCTGGCAGACCACTGGTCAATACCGCTGGTTCAAGCAGAACCGGGGCATCACCAAGGCCGCCCTGTTCTTCTACAACATCGCCGTCTCCCAGCAGCAGGGTTACGCCTATGAGGCCGACCTGCAGTCGGAAGGCATCAGCGTCGTCTATTACGGCGGCGGCTCGCGCAGCGGCGAGAACTTCGCGGCACCGACGTTCGATACCGACGTCGTCAACATGAAGCAGAAGGGCGTGGAGGGCATCTGGGACGGCATGGACGTGGGCGCCAACCAGAAGTTGTGTCAGGCCATGGACCGCGGTGGGTTCACCGGGCCCGGCACCACCCTGAAGGCCAAGGTCTCCACCATCGAGGCTTGGAGCGCCAAGGTGGGTACCGACTTCAGCTCGCCCTGCCGCAACTTCGTCTACAGCCAGGGCACGACCGACCCCTACAGCGACACCGCCAATCCCATGGTTGCCCGCTTCCGGGGCGAGTTCGCCAAGTACCAGCCGGGCCGCTATCTCCACCAGTGGGAGGCCGAGGGCTGGGCGATGGGCTACGAGTTCATGAAGGCGGCCCAGACCATGGGGCCCAACCTGACCCGCAAGGGGTTCATGGCCTGGCTCAACAATCTCAACGCCTATACGCTCGACGGGTTCACCAGGCCGATCGACTACAAGCCCAAGAACTTCTCGGCACCGACGAACGACTGCTTCTCGATCGTGCAGTGGCAAGATCAGGCGCAGACATTCGTCACGCTCGCGCCCATCACGACGTGCTATCCGGACGCCCACTGGGCGGGCGTGGCCGCAACCGACGACGGCTCCTGACGTCGGGGAGTACTCCACGGTGACCGCGGGTGTCGAGGTCATCGGCGTCAGCCGCCGGTTCGGCCGCAAAGAAGCGATCGCTGACATCAGCTTCGACGTCCATGCCGGCGAGGTCCTCGGGCTGCTCGGGCCCAACGGCGCCGGCAAGACGACAACGATGCGTGTCATGACCGGCTACCTGCGGCCCACGAGGGGCCGAGTGCTCGTCGACGGCATCGACATCGCCGCCGACCCGGTGGCGGCCCGCCAGCGCATCGGCTACATGCCGGAGTCCTCCGCTGTACCCACAGAGATGACGGTCGTTTCCTTCCTGCGCTACTGCGCCCGCTTGCACCGGGTGGCTCGTGACAAGCGTCAGAGGTCCGTGGCGTCCGCTCTGCGCCAGGCGGGCCTCGGCGGCATGGCCGACGCCCGCATCGGAACGCTCTCGAAGGGCTATCGCCAGCGGGTGGCCCTCGCCCAGGCCCTCGTGCACGAACCCGACGTGCTCATCCTCGACGAGCCGACCGCCGGCCTGGACCCCCGCCAGGTGGCCGAGACGCGTGAGCTGATCGCCAAGCTCGGACGTACGCGCAGCGTGCTGCTGTCGAGCCACCTGCTCTCGGAGGTGGCTCAGCTGTGCCGGCGCGTCGTCGTGCTCGACAACGGGCGGGTCCTCGCCGTTGCCGACGTGGCCACCCTTACGTCGGCCGCGGTCACGCGCCTCGAACTGCGAGTGTCGGGTGATCCGAGCCGAGCCGCATCGACCGTCAGGGCGGTCGCCGGCGTCGACGAGGCAGTCGTGCGGGGCGAGCTCGTCGTCGTGAAGGGCACCGGAAGCGAGCTGGGGCAGCGGGTGGCGGCCGCAGTGGTCGACGCCGGCATCGGCCTCCTCGAGCAGCGGGTGTCGTCGTCGTCGACCCTCGAAGAGGCCTACCTGAACCTCGTTCGCGAGTAGCGGTCCGGCATGACGGAGGATTCGGCGGTTGTGCTGCTAGGGGTCCACCCGGACGGACGCTTTCAGAAGCAGCGACCGGCGCCGTTGTACATATACTGCCCGTTCGCGGCCACGGCGTACACGTTGCTCCACCAGCATCGGTAAGACGAAGGAGTAGGTCGAGGTTGCGGCGTCACACGTCGTGCCGGAACACCCGAACAGCGGGAATGTCGTCCCGACGGCATCAACTCCAGACCCGTTCCAGGGCGTGAGCAAGATTGTGATCTGCACGTACTGCGCTGGATTGCATGTCGTCCAAGCGTCCGCCGCCGCTTGATTACCCACGAGGAAGATCTCGTTCGTCGTGATTGCGCACCCGGAAAGGATTCCGGCGTGAGCGCTCGGCGTTCCGCCGAGCGGGAGAAGCGGTAACCCCAACGTCACGACAAACACAAGCGCCCGCTTCAGCTTTGCGATTCCTCTTCTCCTCGCCCCCAATTGTGCGGTTTCGGTGTTCGCCGTCGCGCAACCCGTAATCCTTGCTTCGGATACCGTCGGAGCCGATGTCCGACCACGCCCTGCTCAGCGGCCTGCTCGTCGTCGACCTTGCCCAGGAGCCCGGGCGCACGGGCGCCCGCATCCTCGGCGACCTGGGGGCGACCGTCGTCCGGGTCGACGGGGTTGTCGATGGGGCGGTCGACCCGCTGCGGGCGGCGGTGTGGGACGCGGGGAAGGCGGTCGCGCCCGCCGATCAGCTCGACGAGCTGCTGGCCGCCGCCGACGTCGTCATCGAGACGCCCCACGCGC